>JAHDEU010000263.1 GCA_020628635.1 Hellea sp.
GCTGCTCATGGATTTGCGGTAGTCCTGCCCGCGCTCGTTCAAAAAGCTCTCCAGTGTCGCCAGCCCAAGCGTCCGTCCTCCGAGCTGCCGTCCGGGGCAGGGGTCGTCCTGCATTTTCAGGTCGCGCCAGCTTGGCAGCGGCTCGCTCGCCACTCCGGGCGCAGGCGAGAGCGCGTCCGGCTCCGGCACTTGCGGCTGCCCCATAAGCGCGTCCCATTTCTTCGACCAGCCGTCGCGGTTCTTCAGCGGGCGGAACACGCCGAACTGCTTCTGCTCCTGCCACGGCACGGAGTTCGCCTCGCACCATGCCTTGACCGCGAGATCGCGCCGATAGGTCCAGTCATTGCCGGTCTCCTCGTGGCTGTGCAGCGAGAGACCGAAGCGTTCCGCGAGTTCCTCCAGCACATCCAAAACCGAGCCAACCCGCACGACCAGCGGCGCGCCCAACTGCTCCAGCCGCTCGCCCAGCTCGAGAACGCTCTCGCGGATAAACGCCCATTGCCGCGCCGATGTGTCGGGCAGCTGCCAGTAGTCCGGTTCCACGACATAGAGCGGGATCACGTCGCCCACGCTGGCCGCCAGCAGCGCCGCATGGTCATGCGTGCGCAGGTCGCGCTTGAACCAGATGATGTTGGCCTTTGGCTTCATGGCTACCTTACGCATGAGCCCGCTTGATTGTGCCGCAGCACGCGCTACGTGCCCGCCCATGCGTGACTACAGTGAAGTAACCGAGCAGATCGCAGCCGTGCTCGACGGCGAGCCCAACCGCACGGCGAGGCTCGCGACAATCGCCTGCCTGCTCAACCTGGCCTTCGAGGACTATTTCTGGACCGGCTTCTACATGGTCGATCCGGACAAGCCTGACGAGCTGGTCGTCGGCCCCTATCAGGGCACGCTGGGCTGCCTGCGCATCGCCTTTGGCCGCGGCGTGTGCGGCACGGCCGCCGCGACCCGGCAGACGCAACTGGTCGAGGACGTCCATGCCTTTCCCGGCCACATCGCCTGCGACGCGGCGACGAATAGCGAAGTCGTGGTGCCGGTGTTCGACGGCGAGACGCTGATCGGCGTGCTGGACGTCGACAGCACGAAGCCCGCCGCCTTCTCTGATCACGACGCGCGGGCACTGGAGCGGATCGCGGCGATGGTGGCGTGTTGAACTTACTTACGAAGTGACCCGAGCAAGGCCCCGGCCACAAGGGCCGGGGACGGGGGCTATCCTCATCCGTTCCCGGCCCTCGTGGCCGGGGCCTTTCTCGTCTTCACGCGATAGCTGGATTGGTGTTCCTGTCTTTCGCCGTTGGTCATTCAACTGTTCTACTCGTCCACCGCTTCCGCTCCCTCACTACGTCGCTATCCCCACACGCCACACAATCCACATCGCGCGACAACCGCACCGTCCGGCTTTCCCCTGCCAGCCCATCGTAAAGCCACAGCCGCCCGGCCAGCGCCTCTCCCGCGCCCGTCACGATCTTGACCGCCTCCAGCGCCATGGCACTCCCGACGATTCCCGTCAGCGCGCCGACTATGCCGACCTCCGCGCAGCTCTGCGCGTCGTCGGGCGCGTCCGGCACGAAGCAGCGGTAGCACGGACCCGGCGCACCGAACACGCCCAGCTGCCCATCCCAGCGCCCCACGGCGCCCGAGACCAGCGGCTTGCCGAGCGCGAGGCAGGCCGCATTCACCGCAAAGCGGGTCTCGAAACTGTCCGTGCCGTCCAGCACCACGTCATAGCCATCCAGCAGGATCAGCGCGTTGTCCGCGTCCAGCCGCCGCTGCCGCGCGCCCGCCACGCAGTCCGGGTTGAGCGCCATCATGCGGTTCGCCAGCGCGCGCGCCTTGGGTCTGCCGATCCGGTCGTCGCCGAACTGCACCTGCCGTTGCAGGTTGGATCGCTCCACCAGGTCGTGATCGATCACCGTCACATGCCCCACGCCCGCCGCCGCCAGATAGAGCCCGGCCGGCCCACCCAGCCCGCCCGCGCCCACTATGGCGATGCGAGCCCGCAACAGCGCATTCTGCCCCGGCCCGCCCACCTCGCGCAGCATGAGATGACGGGCATAGCGGTCGATCTGGCGGGGCGTCATGGTTTGGGCTAGGGTGCGGTGCTCTTCTTGGCCGGGCCGTCGCCCGCGCCGGGGCCGTCGTCGAAGAGCGGGGTGGAGAGATAGCGCTCGGCGAAGCTGGGAATGATGGTGACGATGCGCTTGCCCCGCATGTCGGGCCGCGCGCCGACCAGCAGGCTCGCCGCGATGGCTGCGCCCGAGCTGATGCCGACAGGCACGCCGTCCTCGGCCGCGACATGCTTGGCCGTGCCGAAGGCGGCGTCCGAATTGATGGTCACGACATCGGTCACGACGGAGCGGTCGAGATTGTCCGGCACAAAGCCCGCGCCGATGCCCTGGATCTTGTGTGGACCCTTGCGGCCCTCGCTGATGACCGGGCTCTCGGTCGGCTCGACGGCGATGATCTCGATGTTCGGGTTCTTCTCCTTGAGATACCGCCCCGCGCCCGTCAGCGTGCCGCCCGTGCCGACGCCCGCGATCAGCGCATCGACCTCGCCCTCGCAATCGGCCCAGATCTCCGGGCCCGTGGTCTTGTAGTGGATGGCCGGGTTGGCCGGGTTGTCGAACTGGCCCGCGCGCACCGCGCCCGGCGTGTTGGCAATGATCTTTTCCGCTTCCTCGATCGCGCCGGGAATGCCGCCGGATGCGGGCGTCAGGACCAGTTCCGCACCCAGCAGCTTCATCATCTTGCGCCGCTCGATGGACATGCTTTCCGGCATGACCAGCACGGCCTTGTAGCCCATGGCGGCGGCGGCGAACGCCACGCCGATGCCGGTATTGCCGGATGTCGGCTCCACGATGATCCCGCCGGGCTTGAGGTCCCCGCGCCGCTCCAGCTCGCGCAGCATGTTGATGCCGATGCGGTCCTTCACGCTCGCACACGGGTTGAAGAACTCCAGCTTGTAGCAGAGGTCCGCCGGCACCCCGTCCGTGATGCGCGGCAGGCGCACCAGCGGCGTTCCGCCCATCGTGTCGAGGATGCTGTCGTAGATCTTGCCGTGTGCGCGCATGGGAGGCTCCGGGGTTTCGCGTGTCGTGCCGTGGTTAGCGCAGGGTGTGGGCTTCGCAAGAGTTTGTTGAGCGGGGCGGGGAGTCTCGCCGATGACGTCTTTCCCTCTCACCCCATGCTCGACCCGGGTCCATCTCCGGGCAGTGCGAGTGGAGGCATCGGGCGATGGGTTCCGGGTCAAGCCCGGGATGATGGTGGTGTGTGGGGCGGGTGGTCCGCACCGTCGCATCGCCGCCCCGGCGTGCTGCCGCTCTTTCCCCGCACATCGTCCCCGGGCTTGACCCGGGGCCCATTCGCATCGCGGTTCGGTTGCTGGCGCTGATGCGTCGATGGCCGGGCCTCGATGCGAATGGACCCCGGATCAAGTCCGGGGACGGTGAGCGGTGGAGGATAGGTGTGTTGGTCAGTGGTTCGCGCATGCGTCTCCGTCCTGCCGAGGATCGCGCCTGCGGCCGAGCGTTGTTTCCTTGCCTTTGCGTCGTGGGTGACACGAGCGCGGACGGTGTTCCCCGATGGTTGAGGAACGGAAGATACCATTTCACGACGAACAACGTCCGCGCCCCGGTGCTGCATGCGGGTTTCCGCC
>JAHDEU010000264.1 GCA_020628635.1 Hellea sp.
GGGGAGGAAGACAGAGAATGCACAAGGTGCAACACCGGGGGATGCGATAGTTGCGAACCTCACGAAATTCACACTCAGCGCGCCGCTGCACCGTGGACGCATCCCGCCCCACCGGGCCATGGGCTCGCCGGTCAAGCCGGCGAGAGGCGGGTGTTATATATTTATCCGCCTCTCGCCGACCCTTCGCTGCGGTTTGTCCCCCGGACAATCCGCTGACGCTCCGACGGCCTGCCCATGGCCCGATTTCGCGGCAGTGGGGATGGGCGCGCTGCGCGCGGCTCTTTCGTTGTGTCCCCTTCCACCACGATTCGGCGCGTCCCCCTCGCCGTCGGTCCGCTTCACGGCCCTTTGTGCTCGTCCCCCTTGCGGGAGAGGAATTTGGTTTGGAGACCAGCAACAACCCTCCCGCCCCAGGGGGGAGTTAGCGCCAAAGCGGGCGCAATGCGCGCGACGCGATTGGCAAACGCATCCCGTGGTTGAGCTTGGCGATTGAATATGGGCTGGTCGGAGGGGACCCCCGAAAACAAGCCGCGCCCCGCGCGCCTTTTCTCTCCGCGCCTCTCTCTAAGGCGCGCTCACTCTTGGTGCGGTCTGCGCGTGCAGTTCGAATGCGCTGTGCAGGGCGCGCACGGCCAGTTCGGTATATTCGCTGTCGATCAGCACGCTGATCTTGATCTCGCTGGTCGCGATGACTTCGATGTTGATGCCCTTTTCGGCCAGCGCCTCGAACATGGTCTGCGCGACGCCGGTGTGCGACCGCATGCCGATGCCGACGACCGAGACCTTGGTCACGCCGCTGTCATGCTTGATGCCCTCGAACCCGATGTCTGACTTGGCTTTCTCCAAAGCGGAGAGCGCCGTTTCCAGATCGCGCTTGCCGACAGTGAACGTCATGTTCGCGGCATTGTCAGAGCGCGAGATGCCCTGAACGATCATGTCCACGATGACGCCGGCGTCGCTCATGGCCTTGCAGACCTTGGCGACCATGCCGGGCTTGTCCTTCAGGCGCAGCAGGGTGATCTGGGCTTCGTCGCGACTATAGGCGACGCCGGAAACGACACGCTCTTCCATGGTTTCATCCTCGTGGCAGACCAGGGTTCCTGGATTGGGTTGACCGTCATCCGCCATGCTGGTGAGCACGCGGATCGGCAGGTTGTAGTTCATGGCGAGCTCGACGGAGCGCACCTGCAGCACCTTGGCACCCAGGCTCGCCAGCTCCAGCATCTCCTCGAACGCGATGCGGTGGAGGCGGCGCGCTTCGGGCACGATGCGCGGGTCGGTCGTGTAGATGCCGTCGACATCCGTGTAGATATCGCAGCGGTCGGCCTTGAGCGCGACGGCGAGCGCCACGGCAGATGTGTCCGAGCCGCCCCGGCCCAGCGTGGAGATGCGGCCGTCGTCGCTGACGCCCTGGAATCCGGCCACGACCGCGACATTGCCCGCGCTCAGGGACGGTCCGATAGCCGAGCTCTCGATTTCCGCGATGCGCGCCTTTGAGTGCGCCTTGTCGGTCCTGAGCGGGATCTGCCAGCCGAGCCATGAGCGCGCGCGGATGCCGCGGCGGCGCAGGGCGATGGCGAGAAGGCCCGACGTGACCTGTTCTCCGCTCGCGACGATGCTGTCATATTCGTCGTGGATCGCGCCGCCGTGGCGGTCCTCGTCGCCTATCCGGTCCGCGTCCAGCGCATCGACCAGCGCCACCAGCCGGTTGGTTTCCCCGCTCATGGCCGACACCACGACCGCGACTTCGTGGCCCGCGCGGACTTCCGTTTCCACGAGCCTGGAGACCGCGCGGATGCGGTCGAGATCGGCCACGGAGGTGCCGCCGAATTTCATGACGATGCGACCCATGCGGGCGGCTCCTTTGGATTGAGGGCCGCGACCTAGCGAAAGAGCCTGCTGCGCGCAAAGAAAAACCCGCCCGGAGCTGTCTCCGGGCGGGTCTTGAACTTGACGTGGGCGTGATGCCTTACTCGACGGCGTCTTTCGCATCGCCGACGGCGTCCTGCGCGTCCGCTTTCATCTGCTGGGCGTGGCCCTTGAGCTCGAGCGACTTGTCGCCGAACGCTTCGCCGATTTCCTCTTTCGCCTTGCCGGCGATCTTGTTGCCGGCGGCCTTGATGTGTTCGCTTTCCATTGGTGTCTCCTTTGGGTTGATGGTGCACCCAAACAACGGAGCGGTGCGGCAGAACGTTCCGAGATCACCGTTAACAGCTGTTCACATCCGCTGCACTTTTGCGCCGCTCATGCGTAAGAGAGCGCATGGCCCTCGACGAATCCCAAGCTCCCGAACACCTCACCTCCGTTTCCGTGGACCCGCGCGAGATGGAGAGCTTTTCGCGCATGGCGCATGACTGGTGGAACCCGACGGGCATGTTCCGCCCGCTGCATGTGATGAACGGCGCGCGGCTGTCGCTGATCAAGGACTGGGTGTGCGAGCACTACGGAAGAGACCCGGACGCGGAACGGCCGCTCGACGGGCTGCGCGTGCTCGACATCGGGTGCGGCGGCGGACTGCTGTGCGAACCCATGGTGCGGCTGGGCGCGAGCGTGACGGGCGTCGATGCGCTGGAGCGCAATGTGAAGACGGCCAAGACGCATGCCGAGCAGGTCGGGGTGGATGTGGACTACCGCCACGGCACGATCGAGCAGATGGTGGAGGCGGGCGAAGAGCCCTTCGACGTGGTGCTGAACATGGAGGTGATCGAGCATGTCGCCGACCCGGCGCGCTTCATCGCGGATTGCGCGGCCATGGTGAAACCGGGCGGGATCATGCTCTGCTCCACGATCAACCGGACATTCAAGGCATTCGCGCTGGCCATTGTCGGCGCGGAATACATCCTGCGCTGGCTTCCGCGCGGCACGCACCAGTATGAGAAGTTGGTCAAGCCGTCGGAGCTGGACCGCTATCTGCGCGACGCCGGGCTGGACGTGACCGGACGGACGGGAATGTCTTTAAACCCTGTTAATGAGGTTTGGCGCCTGACGGATGATCTGGGCATCAACTACGTAACAAAGGCTATCAAACATGGTTAATCGGCGCTTAACCGAGTGATTTTCATTCGCATAATCCTGTGAACAACTTATCACCTTCGTGCGGTTCTGAGAAATGTGGGAACCGGGTGCGTTAACGGAGCGTTAACCATTTTCACAAGTTTTTCATGCGCTTGTGTGGAACAACTTGATTGAAGTTCGCGTAAGGCTCCCGTTAACCATGAAGTGGAGCCGCGTGATGTTGTGCACAGCCGATCGACAGACCCTGATCCCGGCCCATGCCCCCGTGGATAACTTCGCCCTGCTCCGCAGCCAGGTGCTGAGCGGCGGCCGGCTGGAGCAGATCAAGGTGCTGCAGGAATCTATTGCCCGTTTCGGCCTGCTGTCGCCCATCGTCGCCATCCGCCGCGAGGGTCGGCTCTTCGTCGTGGACGGGCGCAAGCGTCTTGCCGCGCTGCGCCGCCTCGCATTCCAGGGCCGCCTGCCCCGCTCGCTCGCAAGAGTGCCCTATCTCATCGCGGAAAGCTCCGGCGTGCCGACGCGGCGCACGGCCCGGCTGACCTCCAACCCTGAACTGTTCAAGGCCGTGCAAGCGCGCTTCGCGTCTGGCCTCGCCATCGATGCCATTGCGCAGGACTTCCACATCT
>JAHDEU010000265.1 GCA_020628635.1 Hellea sp.
CCATCCCAACATCAGCCGCGCGCAACGCGCCCATCTCCCCGCTAGACGGCACCATTTACCACCTCTATCGGAACTCGCCCCGCTCCCAGCCGTCAGTCCCCCATGCAGATCCAGCTATCCCGCTATATCGGCCCAGAGCCGCGCCTGACCGCAGCAGGATTGCCGGAAGGGGCAGACGCGCTCGTCGTCACGCGGGCAGCCGCCAAGACCCAGAAGCGCGTGCTGTTCATCGCGCGGGACGACGCGCGCGCCGCGACATTCACCGCCGCCTGCCGCTTCTTCCAGCCGGACATTCCGGTGCTAAACCTGCCTGCCTGGGACTGCCTGCCCTATGACCGCGTGTCGCCGTCGCGCGTATTGGCGGCGCGGCGGGCGGGGGCGCTCTACAGCCTGCTGGCCGTCAAGGCGGACAAACCTCTCATCATCGTCTCCACCGTGTCGGCCGTCCTGCAGCGCGTGCCGCCGCGCAAGATCATCAAGCGCGCGGGCTTTCGCGCCAAGGCGGGCGACGAGATCCAGCGCGAGAAGCTGGAGGAATACCTTTCGCGCAACGGCTATGTGCGCGCATCGACCGTAGTGGAGCCCGGCGACTATGCCGTGCGCGGCGGGCTGATCGACATCTTTCCGCCGACGCGCAAAGCGCCGCTGCGGCTGGACTTTTTCGGCGATGAGCTGGAGTCGATCCGCGAGTTCGATGTCGATACACAGCGCACGGCGCGTTCGCTCAAATCGCTCACCCTCGCACCCGTCTCCGAAGTCTTCATCGAGGACGACACGATCAGCGAGTTCCGCAAGGGCTATATCGCGGCGTTTGGCGGCGGGGTCAGCCGCGACCCGGTCTATGCCAGCGTGGTGGACGGCATCCGGCCGCAAGGGATCGAGCACTATTTGCCGCTCTTCTACGGCACGACGGAGAGCGTCTTCGACTATGTCGGACCGGAAGCGCTGATCGCCTTTGACGGCCTGTTCAACGAGGCCATGGCCGAGCGCGAAGCACTGATCGAGGACTTCTACACCTCGCGCCGCGAACACCAAGAAGCTCGCGACACGTGCAAGGGCGATCCAGCGAAGACGGCAGGGCTCTACCGCCCGCTGCCGACTGACGCGCTCTACCTGCCGCCGATCGAGCTGGCCGAGATCACCGCGCCCCTGCGCAAGCGCGAGCACACGGCGTTCGATGCGCCGGACGGCTCGGACAAGGTCGACTTCGGCGCGCGCATCGGGCGGAGTTTCCTGGCCGAGCGGCAGCGCGAAAACGTCAACGTGTTCGATGCCGTCGCCAAACATGTGCAGGCACTGCGCGAGACCAAGCACAAGGTCTGGCTGGCCGCGTGGTCGGAAGGCTCGAGAGAACGGCTGACCAATGTTCTGGAAGACCAGGGCCTGATCGTGCCGATCGCGCGCAATGGCCAGGTCGCGTTGGACATCGATCCCGGCGCGGTGAGGGCGGTCGTGCTGCCGCTGGAGCAGGGCTTCGTCATGCCCATGTCCGGCACGGACCTCGCCGTCATTTCGGAGCAGGATATTCTCGGCGACCGCCTCGTCAATCGCGGGCGCAAGCGGCGGGCGAAGAACTTCATCGCCGAGGCCAGCGCGCTGAACCCCGGCGACCTGATCGTGCATATCGACCACGGTGTCGGGCGCTATCTCGGGCTGGAAACGCTGCAGGTCGGCGGCGCGCCGCATGACTGCCTGAAGCTGGAATATGGCGGCGGCTCCACGCTTTATTTGCCGGTCGAGAATATCGAGCTGCTGTCGCGCTACGGCAATGCCAACGAGAACGCCGTGCTCGACAAGCTCGGCGGCGTGGCGTGGCAGTCGCGCAAGGCCAAGGCCAAGGGCAAGCTGCGGGAGATGGCGGCGGAGCTGATCAAGATCGCGGCCAAGCGGGCGATGAAGACCATCGATCCGATCGAGATCGACGAAGGCGCCTATAACGAGTTCGCCGCGCGCTTCCCCTATGCGGAGACGGATGACCAGCTGAACGCCATCAAGGACGTGTTCGACGACCTGACGTCCGGCCGCCCCATGGACCGGCTGATCTGCGGGGATGTGGGTTTCGGCAAGACGGAAGTCGCTCTGCGGGCCGCTTTCGCCGTGGCCATTACCGGGCGTCAGGTCGCGGTCGTTGCACCAACCACATTGCTCGCGCGGCAGCACTTCAAGACATTTTCCGAACGCTTCCGCGGCATGCCAATCAAGGTGCGGCAGCTCTCGCGGCTCGTCCCTGCGGCAAAGGCCAAGCTCACCCGCGAAGCGCTGGCCAAGGGCGAAGTCGACATCGTCGTCGGCACGCACGCCGTCCTGTCCAAGACCGTCAGCTTCGCCAATCTCGGCCTCGTCGTGGTGGATGAGGAACAGCGCTTCGGCGTGCGGCACAAGGAGCGGCTCAAGGCGCTGCGGGCGGACGTCCACATGCTGACGCTGACCGCGACGCCCATTCCGCGCACGCTGCAGATGGCACTGACGGGTATTCGCGACCTGTCGCTGATCGCCACGCCGCCGGTCGATCGCCTCGCCGTGCGGACCTATGTGCTGCCCTTCGACGAGGTTTCGATCCGCAAGGCGCTGCTGCGCGAGAAGTACCGCGGCGGGCAGAGCTACTACGTCACGCCGCGCATCTCGGACATTCCGAGGCTAGAAGAATTCCTGCGCACCAGCGTGCCGGAAGTGAAGTTCGTCATCGCCCACGGCCAGATGGCGTCAGGCGCGCTGGAGGACATCATGTCGGCCTTCTATGACGGCCAGTATGACGTGCTGCTGTCGACTTCGATCATCGAGAGCGGCATCGACATCCCGACGGCCAACACCATGATCATCAACCGCGCCGACAAGTTCGGCCTCGCCCAGCTCTACCAGATGCGCGGCCGCGTCGGACGGTCCAAGACGCGCGCCTATGCCTATCTGACGGTACCGGACGAACACGTCGCGACAAAGGGCGCGTTGCAGCGGCTCAAAGTGCTGCAGTCGCTCGACACGCTCGGCGCAGGCTTCACCCTGGCGTCCCATGATCTTGACATGCGCGGCGGCGGCAATCCGCTGGGCGAGGAGCAGTCGGGTCATGTCAAGGAGCTGGGCGTGGAGCTCTACCAGCACATGCTGGAGGAGGCGGTGGCCGAACTGAAACAGGACGAAACGGTCGCGGACCAGAGCTGGACGCCGCAGGTCAATCTCGGCGTCGCCGTGCTGATTCCGGAAGACTATGTGCAGGACCTGAACCTGCGCCTCGCGCTATACCGCCGCATCTCGGACATCGAGACGGACGAGGACAGCAACGCGCTGGCGGCCGAACTGATCGACCGCTTCGGTCCGCTGCCCGACGAAGTCGATGCGCTGCTGAAAGTCATGAAGATCAAGCGCCTGTGCCGCCAGGCTCATGTCGCCAAGGTGGACGCCGGGCCGAAAGGCGTGGTGATCACCATGCGCCACGAGGATGTGAAGGATCCGTCAGTGGTGATGAACGCGATTACCAATGGCTCGGGATGGCGGCTCCGGCCGGATCAGACGATCCTGGTGAAAGGCAATTTCGACACTCCGAAAGCGCGGGTGCAGGGTGCGGAGCGGGCGGTGAAGGCACTGATTGCGGAGCCTGTAAGGGAAGCGGCATAACCCTTGAATCTTTGTTTCAACTCTT
>JAHDEU010000266.1:0-2842 GCA_020628635.1 Hellea sp.
CCCATGTCCAACGCCCCCGAATTCACCGTCTCCGAGCTCGCGTCCGGAATCAAGCGCACTATCGAGGACACTTACGGCCGCGTGCGGGTGCGCGGGGAGCTCGGCCGCGTGACCATCGCCAAGTCCGGGCATTGCTATCTGGACCTCAAGGACGACCGCGCGGTGATCAATTCGATCATCTGGAAGGGCGCGATGGCGCGGTTGGCCATGCGTCCCGAGGAGGGGATGGAGGTCATCGCGACGGGCAAGATGTCGACCTATCCGGGGCGGTCCAACTACCAGCTGGTGATCGACCGCATGGAGCTGGCGGGCGAGGGCGCGCTGATGGCCTTGCTCGAAAAACGCAAGCGGGCGCTGGCGGCCGAAGGGCTTTTCGCGGAAGACCGCAAGCGCGCGCTGCCCTTCATGCCAAAGACGATCGGTGTGGTGACATCGCCCACGGGCGCGGTGATCCGCGATATCCTCCACCGGATCGAGGACCGCTTCCCGACCCGCGTGCTGGTCTGGCCCGTCCTGGTCCAGGGCGACCGGGCGGCGCAACAGATCGCGGGCGCGATCACGGGCTTCAACAATGCGGACGGCTTCCCGCGGCCCGACGTTCTGATCGTGGCGCGGGGCGGCGGCTCGCTCGAAGACCTGTGGTGTTTCAACGAGGAGGTCGTGGTCCGCGCGGCCGCCAATTCGCGCATACCGCTGATCAGCGCGGTCGGGCACGAGACGGACACCACGCTGATCGACTATGTCTCGGACAAGCGCGCGCCGACGCCCACGGGCGCGGCCGAAGTCGCCGTGCCGGTGAGGGCGGACTGGCTGGAAACGGTCGACGATTACGGGCTTCGCATGATGCGGGGCTTGAGGCGCTCCGTCGCGGACGCCACCACCCGCCTGCGCGCGGCGCGCCTGCCGAGCCTCGACGGCGTGCTCGCCAATCCGACGCTGCGGCTGGAGGCGGCGCGCCTGCCGCGCTTCGAAACGTTTGTTGCGCCCAAGCGCGCGCAGCTCTCGCGCCTGCACCTCGCCAGCCCGGCGAGCCTCATCCGGACCAAATCCGCGCAGCTGTCAGCCGCGCGCCTGCCCAATCCCGCGCGCCTGCTGGAGCCTTCGCAATCGCGCCTCGCCCGCGCGACCGAGCGGCTCGGCAATGCCGCCACGCGCCAGACCGAACGCAGGCAGGACCGGCTCGCGCGCATCGCCCTGTCCGCGCAGCCCATCCGCCGCGACATAGACGCGAAGGCCGACCGCTTGGCGCGCGCGACGGCCTCGCTCGCCCGCGCAGGCCGTAGCGCTCTGGAGTCTGATCGCGCCCGGCTCGACCGCGCCAGCGCGCTGCTCGACGCGCTGTCCTATCAGGGCGTGCTCAAACGCGGCTACGCCATGGTGACGGATGCGGACGGCGCCGTGGTGCGCTCAGCGGACCAGCCTGCGCCGGGCCAGCCCGTGACGCTGACGTTCGCCGACGGCAAGCGCGCTGCCGTGATCGACGGCGCGACGGCGAAGAAGCGCAAACCCGCGAAAGCCAAACCAACCTCGGACCAGGCGTCGCTGTTCTGATGCGCCCTGTTTCAATCGCGCGCGCGCGCCGCTAGACGAGGACCATGAACATGTTCTTCCAACGCTCCGGCCTCGCCAAGCTCCACTACGGCGCGTCAGACTTCACCATTCTCGAAGGCGGCGCGCATGTGCTCTGCGCGGTGACGGGCGACAAGATTCCGCTCGAAGAGCTGCGCTACTGGAACGACGACCGGCAGGAAGCCTACCGCGACGCCGGCGCGGCGCTGGAAGGCTTCAAGCGCGCGGGCGTGGTATGAAACGGCTCGCGATCATTGGCGCAATGCTGCTGGCGGCGTGCGGGGCGGAAGTGGAAGCCGAGGCCAAAGCCGAGGCGGAGATGCCTGTGGTCACGGCGGATGATGAGCACAACCGTCCGCCCCCTCTGCGCGTGAAGAACATCGATGCGGGCTCTCCGGTCGAGACCACACCCACCGAGGTCGTGGTCACGGCCCAAAAAAGATATCCGCTTCCGGGCGAGGAGGCGGACGATACGCCCGACCCTTGGTTGGTGGCCGTCGAGGGATTGGAGCGCGACCTTCCCGTCCCGGTCCGGGCGAGTGGCATCGAGGCCATCAACAAATTCTTCGAAGACGAGTTGATCACCGTCGGCCCTCCGACCTGTTTCGGTCATCCGATGCCGGGCGGTCTGGTCATCTGCCGTCTCCCGCGATGGGTGCCCTACACCTATCAGGGACGCACCCGGACGAGTGGCGGAGCTTGGGGACAGACGGCGGTTCTGCCGATCGGCAAGGACGCAATGGGCGAGCAGGTTTTCACCTTTCGCTCCCATTGGCATGGTGGACACCTCTCGCCGCCCATGACGGTGAGGTTCGATGTCGCGCCGGGCCCTGCCGAGCTGGACCCGCGCATGCAGTTTGTCGCCGAAGACTATGCGCAAACCGACTACGGACGGCCTGAACTCATCACGTGCAAGGGCATCGCTCAACAGGGCGGTCTCGTCGTTTGCAAAGCGCCGCCCAATGCGGAGGTCGAGGTCGGCCGGTCCGCAAACGACACATACACTCAGACAGCCGACGACAACGGCATCTTGATTGTCGGCTTTGACCGCGACGAGCCTGCGGCTTTCGTGCGTCTCGCCGACGCGCCGGACATGCGAGTCGATTTCGACATCACCCCGCGCGACTACGACACGTCCCGCATCAACGGCCTGCCGAAGAACATGGTGAGCGAATATACCGAAGACGAGCTCAAGCGCATCCGCGCGGCGACGGCGCGCAAGAAGGTCGGCTTTGCATCCAAGGCCGAAGAGATCGGCTTTGCGGACGGGTTC
>JAHDEU010000266.1:2852-3630 GCA_020628635.1 Hellea sp.
CTATCCGGTCGCCGACCACATCAAGACGACCAATTTCGGCGCGCAGCGTATCCTGAACGGCGAGCCCAAGCGGCCGCATTTCGGGGTCGATCTGGCAGCTCCGAAAGGCACGCCGATCCTCGCGCCGGCCGACGGCATCGTCAGCCTCGCGGATGAGGACATGTATTTCGAGGGTTCGCTGATCATGATCGACCACGGGCAGGGGCTGATCAGCTACTACCTGCACAATGAGGACGTGATGGTCGAAGCGGGCGAGCGCGTGGTGCAGGGCCAGCAGATCGGCACGGTCGGCTCGCGCGGGCGCTCGACAGGACCGCATCTGTGCTGGCGGCTCAAATGGCGCGGCCGCAATCTCGATCCGGAGTTGCTGACGCGCTGGCAGGACGAGGCGCGCGAACTGTGACGCCTGCTCCCGAAGACTGCCGGACCATGACCGATGTGCGCGCTGGCGTGGACGCGCTGGACCGCGAGCTGGTCCGGCTGCTGGTGATCCGCCAGGGCTATATGAACGCGGCCGCGCGCATCAAACCGAACCGCGACGCCGTCTATGACGAAGCGCGGATCGAGGATGTCGTGAGCAAGGTGCTCGCGGAGTCGGACGCCGCAGGGCTGTCGGCGGATATCGCCGAGCCGGTCTGGCGCAAGCTGATCGAGCGCTGCATCGCGCATGAGTTCGACCGCTACGACGCCACGCGGGGCGCGGCGGAGTGAGCTGACGCAGAATATCCCTCCCCCGAGCAGGGGGAGGTGGGCTCGGGAGCGAAGCGAGCGAGGTCGG
>JAHDEU010000267.1:0-979 GCA_020628635.1 Hellea sp.
GGTCGCGGCAGGAAGCTGCTCGTTCGCTCGGCATACTCCCGGTATGCCTTGCGCTTCATCATCTGCCGTTCCAGTAGGTCCCGGCCCGACACCTTGACCAGCAGCAGCGTCATGATGACCGGCCCCGGAACGCTCAGCCATCCCCACGGTGCCTGGCAGGCGGCGACGAAGATGCCCCACCAGAGCAGCGCATTGCCGAAATAGTTGGGATGGCGCGTCCACGCCCAGAGGCCGGTGTCGAGCACGGGCTTGTCCTCATAGGGGCCGTCGTAGTCCGCATTCGCTTTCAGGAAGCGCGCGAGCTGCGCGTCGCCGACAGCCTCGAACAGCACGCCCGCCAGCCAGAGCGCCGCGCCGATGACGGCGAGCACCCCGATATTCGTCTGCTTGCCATAGGCGATGGCAATCCACACCGGCGCGCTGACCAGAAGGATCAGAATGCCTTGCCCCAGATAGACGGTGAAGAAGGCCCGCAGCCGCCACGTCATCTCCGGCAGGCCGGAGCGTTTGCGCATGGCGACGTAGCGGCCGTCTTCGCCCCCTTTGCCTCCAAAGAGACCGAGATTGCGCTTCGCCAGATAGAGCGTCAGGCGCAGCCCCCACAGGATCGGCATCAGGCCCATCAGCCACTGGAAGCCTGTGAGCGGCGCGGCATTGTTGGCCACGAACAGGCAGGTCGCGCCGACCAGAACGAACCCGAAGCCCCAATAGATGTCGATGATCGAGGTGTCGCGCATGACCAGGCTGATCAGCCAGACAACGCCCGCGCCGCCTATGACGACGGCGGCGCAATGGGCGAGATAGACGAGAGCGAGCATGGCCCCGCCTTAACACGGAGCAAGGGGTGCGCCAGTCTTTCAGCTTGGTCTAGGCCGAGCCGCCCGCGCCCAGCTGCTCGGGCCGCACGCCGATCCGGGCGAGGGCTTCGGCCCATTTGCCCGTCAGCTCCTCGCCGAAGACCAGAGCGTCGTCGTGCTCG
>JAHDEU010000267.1:989-3610 GCA_020628635.1 Hellea sp.
CGCCCGCGCAGACAAGCCACGCATTGTCGGCGAGTTCGGCCTCCAGCTGTCCCGCGCCCCATCCGGCATAGCCGACGGCGAGGACCGCACGCTCCGGGCCGCTCTCCTCGACGAGGCTTTCCAGAACGTCCTTGGTCGATGTCAGGGCGGTGGTCTCATTGATCTGCAGCGTGGTCGGGCGCGACCAGTCGGGTGTGTGCAGCACGAAGCCGCGGTCGATATCGACCGGCCCGCCGTCCAGCACCGCGCTGTCCGCCACGCGCACTTCGCCGCTCACGCCGACATGCTCCAGGAGGTCGGAAATCTGCAGGCCCAGCTTGGCGCGGTTGACCACCACGCCCATCGCGCCGGAACGGTCATGGCTGCAGAGATAGACCACGGAACGCGCAAAGCGCGGATCGCCCAGCGACGGCGTGGCGATCAGGTATTGCCCCGCATAGGACGGGTAGTCGGTCTCTGGCGGCCTCTCTTCCATCCGCACGCATATGGTGTGGGCGTCCGGAATTACAAGAATTGCCAATCCGTAATTCGCGTGGCAGGATTATCGAACAACGATAAATCATTTTCGAAAGACGACAGCACATATGGCCATCAAACAAGGCGACACAGTCCCGACCGCGACCTTCACCACCATGGGCGAGAATGGCCCCGCGCCGATGAGCACGGACGATCTGTTCTCCGGCAAGCGCGTCGTGCTCTTTGCCGTGCCGGGTGCGTTCACGCCGACCTGCTCGGCGAAACACCTGCCGGGCTTCACGGAGCATGCCGACGCCATCAAGGCAAAGGGTGTGGACGCGATCGCCGCCACCTCGGTCAACGATGTTTTCGTCATGGACGCCTGGGGCAAGCAGTCCGGCGCGGACGGCGTGCACATGCTGGCCGACGGCAATGGCGAGTTTGCGAAAGCCGTGGGGCTGACCATGGATGCGTCGGGTTTCGGCATGGGCGAGCGCAGCCAACGCTACGCCATGGTCGTGAATGACGGCGTGGTGGAACAGCTCTTCGTCGAGGGTCCGGGCGAGTTCAAGGTGAGCTCCGCCGAGCACGTCCTCGACAATCTCTAGAAACATGCCCCGCCAATCAAAGTGCCATGGCGGGGCACAGTCGGGGCGCAAAACCGACATGAAGGGAGAATACAGATGTCGAACATAGCCATTTTGGGAGGGGCGCTGGTCATCGTCGTCCTTGTCTTGATCCTGAAATCCATCGTCGTGGTCCGCCAGGGCTGGGAATACACGGTGGAGCGGCTGGGCCGCTACACCGCCACGCTCAAACCGGGCCTGACCATCCTCGTGCCGTTTCTGGACAAGGTCGGCCACAAGGTGAACATGCGAGAGCGCGTGATCGATGTGCCGTCCCAGGACGTGATCACCAAGGACAACGCCATGGTCACGGCCGACGCGGTGGTCTTCGTGCAGGTCATCGACCCGCGACAGGCCGCATACGAGGTCAACAATCTCGACCACGCGATCCAGAACCTCTGCCTGACCAATGTGCGCACCGTGGTCGGCTCCATGGACCTCGACGAGGTGCTGAGCCGCCGCGAGGAGATCAACGCCCGGCTGCTGACCGTGATCGACTCCGCGACCGATCCGTGGGGCACCAAAGTCACCCGGATCGAGATCAAGGACCTGTCGCCGCCGCACGACATCACCCAGGCCATGAACAAGCAGATGAAGGCCGAGCGCGAAAAGCGCGCCGACATCCTGACGGCCGAGGGCATGAAGCAGAGCCAGATCCTCAAGGCCGAAGGCGAGAAGCAGGCGGCCGTGCGCCAGGCCGAAGGCCGCCGCGAGAGCGCCTTCCTCGACGCCGAAGCGCGCGAGCGCGAAGCCGAGGCGGAAGCCCGCGCGACCGCCATGGTCAGCCAGGCCATCGCCAAAGGCGACGTCAATGCGGTCAACTACTTCATCGCGCAGGACTATGTGAAGGCGTTCGAGAAGCTCGCGTCCTCGCCCAACCAGAAGACGCTCATCGTCCCGGCCGAACTGGGCAGCCTCGCCGGCACGGTCGCCGGGCTGCAGGAGCTGCTCAAGGCGGGCAAATCGTAATGGCCGACTTCTTCACGACCTGGGGCGCCTGGCACTGGTTGGTGCTGGGCGTCGTCCTGCTCGGCATCGAGCTGGCCATCACCTCGACCTATCTGCTCTGGCCGGCCGTCGCCGCTCTGTGTGTCGGCGTGCTGCTCTTCATCGCGCCCATGGGCTGGGAAATGCAGCTCATGCTGTTCTTCGTGATTTCGCTGGCGACGCTGGTCCTGGGGCGAACGCATTTCCAGCGGTTTGTCAAAGGCGGCGAGGCGTCGGATGTCAACGACCCGGGCCGCGCCATGATCGGCCGGCAGGTCCGCGCCGTGGCCGATTTCGAAGGCAGCGAAGGCCGCGTGTCGGTCGGCGACACGCAGTGGAAAGCGCGTCTGGAGGAGGGAACCGCCGTGAGCGGGGACCTGCTGAAGATCGTGGGCGTGACCGGGGCCACGCTGATCGTCGAGAGATAAGCGCGCGCCTTCGGCGCGGCTGAATCTGGGTGGACATGTCGAAAGCGCCGCGCACAGCGCACCCATCTCCACTGCTGCGAGCCCGGGCCATGGGCAGGCCGATCAAGTCGGCCTGAGGCGAGAT
>JAHDEU010000268.1 GCA_020628635.1 Hellea sp.
CCGAGCCTGCCGCCTGTCGGCGTCAGTCCCACCTCCCCCTGCTCGGGGGAGGGATAAATTGAGCGTATCCTGCCAATCTCGCGCCGACTCCACCAACGCACGCAAAAGCCCGGCGCGGGGGAGAGAGGTCCGCGCCGGGCATGGCCCGAGAGGTTGGGGGTCTGTCGGGCCTGTTCGGGGCGGGCCTGGCCCGACCTAGCTCCGCTCGGCGAGGCGCGCGATGAGCGGTTCGACCCGGTCGGCGAGCTCGCCGATGTGATGCTCGATGTTCTCGGCCGTGGCCGCGCCGACGACCTCGCCGGTGAAGCTGTTGACCAGCAGAGCCTTGGCGCGCGCCTCGTGCCAACTCTCGCAGTCTTCACCGACGACCAGCCCGGTCTCGACCAGCGCCTTGCCGCCGAATGACGACCAGCGCGCATCCGGGCCGACACCGTAGAGGATGACGTAGTCATAGCCCTCATTGGCGGCGGCGAGGCGGATTTCATCGATCTTGTTGTCCGTGTCCGTGCCGTCAAACGGGATCTCCGGCACATAGTCCAGCGCGACGCCCGCGCCGAGCTGTGTGATCGACGCGCCGGTGCGCTTGGCCAGCAGCTCCCAGTCGAACTCCTCGCCGAAGGGCGTCGGGATCAGCCGACCGCCGTCGAGACGTGCCACGGCGATCCTGGCGGAGGTCGGCGCGGTCGGTTCGATCAGCGCGGGCATGGGCGGCAGGGCATTGATGGTGATGAAGTCGCCGGCGTCGGGGCCGGGGGCTCCGGCAAGCGCGGGGGACGCAAGCGCGGCCAGTGCGGCGGCGAAGATTGTGGTGCGGAAGGTTTTGGTCATGTCAGCCTCTGTCGTTGTCGATGAGGCTGTGATGGCGGGCCGTTATGGCCGGGCTTTGCCGGGATTGGGAAAAGGTTGGGGCGGTTTGCTTTGGATTGCGGCGGAGTCCGCGACAATGGGGCGAACAGGCGGCGCTCCGTTAAACGCCGCCTGAACGAAGCTGCTACGGAGCGACTTCCGCCATGCGCGAGCCCTCGACCGCGACCGTCTCGATCAGCTGCGTCCACATGGTGTCGACGTCGAGCGCGAGCGCTTCCACCGCCGCGTCCGTCGCGCGGCCCTTCAATTTGCGGCGCTTGTCGTTGGCGCCGTAGCCTGTGGCGAGGCCGTCCTTGGTCGCGAGCCCCGACGCCGTGCCGTAAGGGTAGCCATTGCGCACATCGAGCAGCACGGCGGAGGCAGCGGCGCGGACCTCGACATCGCGGGACGGCAGCATGAACAGGCCGAGGATGGACCAGTCGGCCGCCTTCAGCGCATTGCCCTTGGTCGTGTCCGTGTCCGAGACTTCATAGACCAGCACATAGTCCACATGCTGGCGCGCCGCCCCGCGCCGGATATTGGCGATGAGCTGCGACGTGTCGGGACGCCAGCGGTCGGGCTCCGGCCCTTCCGCGACCATGCCGGCAATGAGCGGGCTGATCGGCACGACCTCGCCGAAACGGCCCGCTATGCGCTCGGACAGCGGCGCCCAGCTCTGCTGGTGCGCGGCCGGGATGCCCGCGATCCGGCCCTCGTCGATATAGGCGATGCCGATGCGCGCCGGAAAGGCAAGGGCGGGCTCGACCGCCGCGATGCGCGCAATATCCGCGTCCACGCCGGAGTCCGACACGAGCGCGGCATCGGTTGCTGGCTCGGGGCTGTAGAGCGCTGTCGTCCGCGCCGCATAGTCCGCGCCGGATGTGTATTGCGTGGTGGCGCAGGCGCTCAGCAGCATAGTAGCGCAGGCGGTTGTGAATAGTGTTTTCAAGGGTCCCTCCGATTGTAGATCGTCTCGGCCTGTCGATTGCGATTGTGGCGCGCGCGCGGCGGCTTTAGGCGGATTTCGTGAACTCTCCCCGCACGCCAGCACCGCGCCGTATCATCGGCCTCGACCCGTCCATCGTGGCCTGCGGCTGGGGCGTGATCGACGTGGCGGGATCGAAGATGACCCACGTCGCTCATGGCGTCATCCGCCCCCCGCGCAAGGAGCCGCTGCCGTCCCGCCTCGCCTTCCTGTTCGACGCCATCACGCAGATCATCAGCGAACACCGCCCCGGCGAAGCGGGCGTGGAGGAAGCCTTCATGAAGGACAACGCCATGAGCGCGCTGAAGCTCGGCCAGGCGCGGGCGGCCTGCATTCTCGCGAGCACGTCGCAGGGTCTGGTCGTTGGCGAATATGCCGCCCGCCTCGTCAAGCAATCGGTCACGGGCAGCGGCGGCGCGGACAAGGCCCAGGTCGCGACCATGGTCAACATCCTGCTCAAGGCGGGCGTGAAAGCGGGCGACGCGGCGGATGCGCTGGCAATTGCCGTGACGCACGCCAATTTGTGGAAACAGTGAGGGCGCTTCTCCTCAGCCTGCTCCTCTGGCTCGCAGCCTGCTCGGCACCGAGCCAAGCCGCGCCGCTGCCGAGCGACGCGCCGACGCGCGACATATTCATCCGTATCGTCAAGACCGACCCGCCGGACGAGGGGAAGGGACGGCTGGAAATCTTCGAAGAAGGCGATGACGGCCGCTTCAAACTCTGGCGCACTTTTCCCACATGCACCTGGTCGGGCGAGTTGGGGCCGAAGCTCCGCGAAGGCGACGGGCAGGCGCCGGAGGGCTTCTACTGGGTCACGAAGAGTTCGCTGAACCCGAACTCGTCCTATCACCTGTCGTTCAATCTCGGCTTTCCCAACGCCTATGACCGCGCGCACGGGCGGACGGGCAGCTATCTCATGGTGCATGGCGATTGCGTGTCGATCGGCTGCTACGCCATGACCGATGCGGGGATCGAGACGATCTACGGCGTGGTCCAAGCCGCGTTGGAACGCGGACAGCCCGGCGTGCGCGTGCATATCTTTCCGTTTCCCATGACAGATGAGAATGTGGCGCAGCTTGGGGACCATCCGGACGCCGCGTTCTGGAGAAACCTGCAGCAGGGCTGGGCATGGTTCGAGACACACGGCCGCCCTCCCAATGTGGAAGTTGCGGACAAGCGCTACACCTTCGAGCCGCTCCCATAGACTCCCACGATCATCGACGCCGCGCGTCTCTGTGCTAGAGCGGGGACGAATCTCGAAAGGCTGGCCATGATCGGAATGTTGAGCGGCACCTGCCTGATGGCGGGCTCGGGCGAGGCCATCGTGGATTGCTCCGGTGTCGGCTATCTCGTGCGCTGCGGCGGCCGGGCGCTGTCCATTATGCGCGAGGGCGAGCCGGTGCGGCTGCATGTGGAGACGCATGTGCGGGAGCAGGCGATCACGCTGTTCGGCTTCGCGACCGAGGAAGAGCGCGCCTGGTTCGAGCGTCTGCAGGTCGTGCAGGGGCTGGGGCCGAAAGCGGCGCTCGCCATTCTCGACATCATGGGTCCTGGCGACATCATGAGCGCGGCGGCCTTGGAGGACAAGGCGGCCTTTGCGCGCGCGTCCGGCGTGGGGCCGAAATTGGCAGGACGGATTGCGGTCGAGCTGTCCGGCAAGCCGCCGCCGGTGGGTCGCGGGTTCACGAGTGCCTTCACGGCGCCGACATCGCTGCCAGGAGACGGGGCCGCGCGGAACGAAGGGCTGTCCGACATGCAGCTGCGCAATGACGCGAT
>JAHDEU010000269.1 GCA_020628635.1 Hellea sp.
GTCGATCTCGGCGTTGAGCGTCATCAGCGCGCGGCCGCCATTGCGGGCGAGCTTGCGGCCGACGAGGTCGAGCGCCTGGATGCCGTTGGCCCCCTCATAGATCAGGGCGATGCGGTTATCGCGCACGAACTGGCTCATGCCCCATTCCTCGACAAAGCCGTGGCCGCCGAAGATCTGCTGGCAGTCGATGGTGGTCTTCATGGACATGTCGGTCAGGTAGCCCTTGATGACGGGGGTGAGCAGGCCGAGATAGTCGTCGCACTTCTCGGCGAGCTTTTCGTCATCCGTGTGCTTTTCGAGGTCCTCATGCTTGGCGGCCCAGTAGAGCAGCGCGCGGCCGCTCTCGTTGAAGGCTTTGGTTTCCATCAGCATGCGGCGCACGTCGGGGTGGACGATGATCGGATCGGCCGGCTTGTCCTCGGCCTTGACCCCGTCCAGCGCGCGGCCCTGGATGCGGTCCTTGGCGTAGATGGCTGCGTTCTGATAGGCGACTTCGGACTGGCCGAGACCCTGCAGGCCGACGCCGATGCGGGCTTCGTTCATCATCACGAACATGACGCGCAGGCCCTTGTTCTCCTCGCCGATCAGGTAACCTTCGGCCTCGTCATAGTTCATGACGCAGGTCGAATTGCCGTGGATGCCCATCTTCTCCTCGATGGAGCCGCAGGAGACCGCATTGCGCTCGCCGGGGTTCTCGTTCTCGTCCAGCTTGAACTTGGGCACGATGAAGAGCGAGATGCCCTTGGTGCCGGCCGGTGCGCCCTCGATGCGGGCCAGCACGAGGTGAACGATGTTGTCCGCCATGTCGTGCTCGCCGGCGGAGATGAAGATCTTCTGGCCGCTGATCTTGTAGGTGCCGTCTGCTTGCGGGACGGCTTTGGTCTTGAGCATGCCGAGATCGGTCCCGCAGTGCGGTTCCGTCAGGTTCATCGTGCCGGTCCACTCGCCGCTCATCATCTTGGGCAGGTAGGTCTGCTTCTGCTCAGGGGAGCCGCCGACCTGGATGGCCTTGATCGCACCGCCGGTCAGGCCGGGATACATGGCGAATGCCATATTGGCCGATGTCCACATCTCGGACGCTGCAATGCCGAGCATGCCGGGCATGCCCTGGCCGCCATATTCCGGGTCCATGGACAGCGCCGACCAGCCGTTTTCGGTCATCTGCTTGTAGGCGTCCTTGAAGCCGGTCGGCGTGGTCACCGAGCCGTCCTCGTGGCGGGTGCAGCCCTCGTGGTCGCCGACCACGTTGAGCGGGGCGAGCACGTCCTCGGAGAACTTGGCGGCTTCGGTGATGATGGCGTCAGCGAGGTCCTTGTCCACTTCGGAAAAGGCGTCGAACTTGGTCAGGTCCTCGAACCCGAGCACTTCGTGCAGCAGGAACTGGATGTCGCGGACGGGGGCTTTGTAGCTGGGCATGGGAGTGGTCCTCTTAAGTCGTCAGGTGTTGGTTGAAGGCCGCCTGGTAGCGGGCGGCGAGTTGGGCGACGTCCATCTCCGGATCGTCGGTCGTGGATTGCAGGTGCTCGTCGATGACGGAGACGATCTCGCGCATGTCGCCTTCGAGCTGCTGGATGTCGGCGCGGCGTTCCTCCAGCCCGTCGATCACGGCCTGGAAATTGTCGCGGCGGCGGCGCAGCTCGCGGGGGTCGCCGATGCGGCCCTCCAGCACGTCGAAGACGGCGCGGATGTCGTCGAGCGAAAAGCCCAGCCGCTTGCCGCGCAGGATGCGCTCGAACCGGGCATGGTCCGCCGGGCCGAACTGGCGCGACGCCGCACGGCCCGAACCCGAGCGTGTCGGCGACAGCAGGCCCTTGTCCTCGTAGAAGCGGACCGTGCGCGGCGTGACGCCGAACATCTGCGCGAACTCGCGAATGCCCCATGCGCCTTTTGCGCGGAGCTGGTCGCGGTCCAGCGTGGCTGTGTTGTTTCCTCTCACGACCCTCTCATGGCACGATTTGACGTTAACGTCAACGTAAACCTGTCGGAAAGAGCGCGACATCTTGGCCGGGTGCGCAGAGCCACAACAGCGCGGCGTTAACCTTTTAACCCGGCATTAACCACGGCCGGGCCAATGCGGGAGCACGTGCGCGGAGCAGTTGCGCCTGCGCGGCTGCCATTGTCGCGGCGAGGGAGGGTTTCATGGCCAAGATCACGGGCGCCAAGATCACCCGCGCGACGGCTCCAGATGCCGACGCCCCGACCCCCAAGACCACGCCCGCCAAGACCACGCCCGCCAAGCCAAAGCCCGCCGCCAAGCCGGCCCCGCGCAAGACGGCGGCCCGCAAAGCTCCGGCGAAAGCGGTCAAACCCAAATCTTCCAAATCAAAAGCCCAAGCCTCCGCCGACATCCAGGCCGATCTGCGCAAGCTCGAAGCCCGGCTGAAGCGCGCCGACACGGTGACGCGCCGGTCCGTCACCGCGCTGCAGACGGTCGTGTCCACGCTGGATGCGCGGCTCGGCTCCACCACATCCGCCCAGAAGGGCCTGCTGACGCGCCACGTCAATGCGCTCTCCGCCCGGCTCGACGACCAGACCGCCAAGACCCGCGACGCCGTGCGGTCCGAGCTCAAGTCTGCGCTGTCCGCTGGCGGGCTCGACCGGCTGGAAGCGGCCGTCGCGCGCGCCTCCTTGCGCATCGACGCGGCCGAACTGGCCCAGGCCGACGCGGTCACGAAACTCAACCGCCATCTCGCCGACATGGCCCGCGCCGTGGATGCGCGCATCAATCAGGAAGCGGCTGATCGCGCCCGCGACATCGCCGGCGTCAATGCCCGGCTGGAAGCGGCCATCACGGAAACGCGCGACGATCTCGGCACGCGCGTGGACGGCGTGGAGCGCGACAGCGCCGAAGCCCTGCTGCGCGTCGGCGAAACCATCGAGCAGATCCACGACAAGCTGGAAACCCGCCGCCAGGGCTCTGCCGATATCGTCACCGAAAAAGTCAACGAGCTGGCCCTGCAGACCCAGGCCGAGTTCGAGGCCTACCAGGCGAAGCTGGAGGCCCGCATCGCCGAGCTGGAAAGCCAGCACGACGCGCTGTCCGGCGTGGCGGAAACCGCGTCCGAGCGCCTGCGCCAGCAGCTGGAAGCGCAGATCACTGCCATGCAGGCCCGGATCGACGGGCTGGAGCGCGACGCCGCAGCCGCGGCCTACGCCCAGCCGGCCTTGCAAGCTGCTGCCGCGGTCCAGGCCGGACAGACCCAACCCCAGATCTGGGGCGGGGCGAACGACGCCAACCCCTATGCGGCTGCCGCCTATCCGGAGACCGCCCAGCCAGCGACTTTCCATGCCGGAGCCGTGCAACCGGAGCCCGCGCCTGCGGTGCAGGCCGAGCCAGCCGCCCAACGCGCCGCGCACGAGCCGGTGGAGTTCGACCCCACGGCCTATGCGGGCCAGCAGACGGCCTATGCCGGGCAGCCGGGCGCGCAGGTCGTCGCCTTTGCGCCCGCCGCCATGCCCGTCCCTGCGCACGCGCCCGCACCGCAGCCCGTCCAGCCGACGGTCCCCGCACCCGTCATGCCGCCCATGCCCGTGGAGACAGCCCGCGCGCCGCAGCCGGTCATGCCGGCCAGG
>JAHDEU010000270.1 GCA_020628635.1 Hellea sp.
TATACCATCGCCTATGACGTCGCGGACAACCGGACGCGCAAGCTGCTGGAAGACTGCGCCACATCGCGCGGCAACTTCTTCGACGCCCGCAACGCCAATGATCTGAACGAGGCCTTCCGTGAAATCGGTGCCTCGCTAAACCAGCTGCGGATCACGGCGTAGGGGACTGGCGCTGTTCTATCAAACTTCGCTCATCCCCGCGAAGGCGGGAATCCAGGTTGCGAGCCTGTGCGACGTCTGACCTGATTCACGAACCGATGGCTGGATCCCCGCCTCCGCGGGGATGAGCGACGGGGGAGAGAGGTGTGACGCTGTCGGACAGGCTGCTGCCCATGGCGTCTTCGGAGTGCCGTTCTAGTTCGCCCGGTTCACCCGCAGCAGCTGCATGTGGAAGACCAGATTGCCGGACACCCGGCCGCTGTCGCCATAGGCAAGGTTTGACGGGATATAGAGCGTCCGCGCCTCGCAGACCTTCATATCGGCCAGCGCTTCGTTCCACCCCTTGATCCAGCGTGTCGCGCCGCCATTGAGCGGCGTGCCGCGCGAGTAGGAGCTGTCGAACACGTCGCCATTGGGCTTGAAGCCGTGGTAATGCGCGAAGATCTCGTCAGCCGGGGCGGGCGTCACGCCGTTCTCCATGCCGGGCTGGATGACCTTGTATTGCAGCCCCGTATCCGTCGTCTCGACGCCGTCGCGCAGGCCGTTGGCGACGAGGAACTCCTGTCCTTCGCCCGCGGGCAGCGTTTCCGTGCCGTAGTCGTCCAGATCGAGCACAAGCTCCGGCGGGCAGACCGTATCGCCTTCGACCACGCCCGCAACGTCGTTTTCGCCGCTGACGCCGACATCGTCAGAGGAGGCTGTGCAGCCGACGGCGAGGGTCGTGGCGAGCAGGAGGGAGAGTGCTTTGGTCATGGGTGTTCCTTTGGTGTGAGTGCGAAACGGCAGAGCTAGCGTGCGAGTTCCCGCATGGCAGCTTCCAAACCCGACAGCGTCATCGGGAACATGCGGTCCGCGCCGATGATCTCCTGGATCATCTGGGTGGACTGGCTGTATTGCCAATACTTTTCCGAGGTCGGGTTGATCCAGATGAGGTGCGGGTAGACGTCCACGATCCGCTTCAGCCAGACCGCGCCGGGTTCCTCGTTCCAATGCTCGCTGGAGCCGCCCCGCATGGCGACCTCGTAAGGGCTCATGGCGGCGTCGCCGACGATGACGACGCGGTAGTCGCTCGGGAATTTGTGCAATATGTCCCAGGTCGGCGTGACCTCGCTCATGCGGCGGCGGTTGTCGCGCCAGACCTGCTCGTAGAACATGTTGTGGAAGTAGAAATACTCCATCCGCTTGAACTCGGACTTGGCGGCCGAGAACAGGTCTTCGGCCTGCTGCACATGGGCGTCCATGGACCCGCCAATGTCGAAGAAAGCCAGCACCTTGACCGCATTGCGCCGTTCGGACCGCATCTTGATGTCGAGCCAGCCCTGCCGCGCCGTGCCGCGGATCGTGCCGGGCAGGTCAAGCTCGTCCGCCGCACCCTCGCGCGCGAACTTGCGCAGGCGGCGCAGCGCGACCTTGATGTTGCGCGTGCCGATCTCCCTGTCGCCGTCGAGGTTCTTGAAGGTCCGCTTGTCCCAGACCTTGACCGCCTTGCCGTGGCGGCCTTCCTTCTGGCCGATGCGCACGCCTTCGGGGTTGTAGCCATAGGCGCCGAAAGGCGACGTGCCAGCCGTCCCGAGATTGCGGTTGCCGCCCTCGTGGCGCTTGTCCTGGTTCTCCAGCCGCTCCTTGAGCGCTTCCAAGATCTTCTCAAGCGAGCCCAGCTTCTCGATCTCCGCCATCTCCTCGGGCGACAGATGCAGCTCCGCCATCTTGCGCAGCCAGTCCTCAGGGATGGTGTGCTCGTCCTGCCCGAAGATGTCGCCCAGATACTCCACGCCGCGGAAGACATGGCTGAAGACCTGGTCGAACTTGTCGAGATCGCGCTCGTCCTTCACCAGCGCCGTGCGCGACAAGTAGTAGAACCCGTCGAGACTCTCATCCGCCACCCCTGCTTCCACACCCTCCAGCAGCGTCAGATATTCCCGGATCGAAACCGGAACCGACGCACGCCGCAACTCGGAGAAGAAGTGGTGGAACATGGGCGCGGTCTAGGGTCTGGCGGCCGGATGGGCAAGCGGCGCGGGAAAACGCTACGGTCGAAGTGCTATCTGTGTTAAGGGGCGATGCAATCACAAGGAGACCCTGATGCCCCATACACGTTTTTCGCTGAGCGCTGCTATGTTGGTCGGGTCCTTATTGGCAGTCGGTTGCGCGACCACGCCGAGTGCAGTGGCCGATATGAGCGACCGCGACCGCGTTCTCGCCGCGCTGGGCGACAAGGCGCAGGACGTGGCGGTCTCTGACGTCGAGTCGAATGGCCGGATCATCCGTTTCACCGCGACCAATGCGGCCGATGAGCGCTTCAGCTGCCAGATGAAGAACCGGGTCGTTCTCAAACGGGAGAACGCGCCACAGGATTTGGGGTTCTACACCGCGACCCATGACATCTATCGCTGCAATCCCGTGCGCGAGCGCGAGGCGGACGACGCCTAACTCGGTCGGCCAGCGCCTACTCCTGCTCTTCGGGCAGGCTCGGGTCGGGATCGACGGGCGCGCCGCCGGTGCGGCCGCTATATTTGAAGACGACGAATTCCAGCGGGCTGTCGGGCGCGGCCTTGACGCCGTGATAGTCCCAGGCGCGCGCGAACAGGATATCGCCTTCCTTGGCCTCGCTCTCCACGCCGTTGAGTGACCAGACCCCGCGGCCCTTGGTGACCATGAGATATTCCTCATCCGCATGGCGGTGGGGCGGGTGTATCTGCTGGCCCGCGTCGATCTTGGCCACGCCGACCAGCACGGGTTTCAGGTAGTGCGTGTCGTCGGTGAAATAGGGGTGGAAGGTGCCCCAATCGGCCTTGTCGGCTGCCGTGGCCGACTGTTTCAGAATGACGCTTTCGCCCGCCTTGTTGGGCGTGTCCGCGCTTTCCGCAGCGGCCCCGCAACTGGCCAGCAGAACCGCTCCGATCAGCCAGTGTTTCATGTGCAATCTCCCTTATAGGCTGCCGAGACTCCGTCCATATTGGCAACGCATTCGTTGGAATAGGTCTTTCCGTCGCAGCCGCAGACAAGGTCGATGTTTGCCGGGCAGGCTTCTGGAACGCGTCGGCAGACGCCCGGCGCATCGGCAGCTCCGCATTGGGCTTCGACCGTGCGGTGGCAATACTCGCCTTCGCCGCATTCCGGTCCGTCCGAGCGCACCATTCCCCCGCAGGATTTGCCGACCGGTGTCTGGCTCACGGGAAAGCCGGGCGGGGGGAGGTGGGGCTGGTTCGGCTGACCCGGAGCGGAGGGCTGGCCTTGCGCGCAGGCAGCTAGGAGCCACGCGATGAGAACGACGAGCAGCCGGCTCATGCCGTGCCCGTCCGCATGTCGGTCTCTATCCGCGCGGCGACTTCGGGGTCGAGCCGCAGCGCCATGGCAAGGCTATCGAGATAGCGCCGCTCCATCGGGTTCATGCCTTCCGCCACGCGCGCCGAC
>JAHDEU010000271.1 GCA_020628635.1 Hellea sp.
CGCCAGGCGCGACGCTGGTCACGCCCGCGCCGACCTCGCGCACGATCCCTGCGCCCTCATGGCCGAGCACGCTGGGGAACAGTCCCTCGCTGTCCAGCCCGCCCAGCGTATAGGCGTCTGTGTGGCATATGCCCGTCGCCATGATCTCGACCAGCACTTCGCCCGGCTGCGGGCCTTGGAGGTCCAGCTCCACGATCTCGAGCGGTTGTTTGGCCTCAAAGGCGACGGCGGCGCGTGTTTTCATGGCGCGGCTTTGAAACACACACCCCGGCAATGCAACGGCGACTTGAAAGCGCGGAGATTCCCTATATAGGCCGCGGCTTGCGAGCGGCTTGCCGCTTGTAACGACGCCACCGGGCCAAAGTGGCATTTGCCCGGCCGTCGAAAGCACTCAGAACCAATGGAGAAAACAATGCCCAAGATGAAGACGAAGTCTGGAGCGAAGAAACGCTTCAAGATTACGAAATCCGGCAAGGTCATGGCTGGCCAGGCCGGCAAGCGCCACGGCATGATCAAGCGGTCCAATGACCAGATCCGCCGTCTGCGCGGCACGGTCGTGATGGCCGAAGCCGACGCAAAAGTCGTGAAGAAAAAGTTCCTGCCTTACGGCCGGAAGAAGAAGTAGGGAGCGGATAAATGTCTCGAGTCAAACGCGGCGTCACCAAGTCCGCACGTCACAAGAAGGTCCTGAAGCAGGCCAAAGGCTATCGCGGTCGTCGGAAAAACACCTTCCGCATCGCCAACCAGGCGGTCGAGAAGGCCGGCCAGTACGCCTATATCGGCCGCAAGCTGAAGAAGCGCCAGTATCGCGCGCTCTGGATCCAGCGCATCAACGCCGCCACGCGCGCCCACGGCCTGACCTATGGCCGTTTCATGGACGGCCTGAAAAAGTCCGGCATCGATCTGGACCGCAAGGTGCTGGCCGATATGGCCATGAACGAGCCGGAGGCTTTCGCGGCTCTGGCCGAGCAGGCGAAAAAGAACGCAAGTCAGCCGCACACGGTCGACGCGTAAATCGCCTTTGCGAAACGAACTCAAGAAAGCCCCCTCCCGAGGGGGCTTTTTTTGTGGCAGGCGCATGGGCATGCAGACAATCACGACCACGCCCTTCACCGACCAGAAGCCCGGTACGTCCGGCCTGCGCAAGCGCACGGTCGTCTTCGCGCAGGAACATTATCTGGAGAACTTCGTCCAATCGCTCTTCGACGTCGTGGGCGAGTTGCGCGGCGGGACGCTGGTGCTGGGCGGGGACGGACGGTTCCACAACGATGTGGCCATCGCCACGATCATCCGCATGGCGGCGGCGAATGGTGTGGCGAGAGTGCTGGTGGGGCAGCACGGGATTTTGTCGACGCCCGCTGTCTCGCACCTGATCCGCCACCACGGCGCAACGGGCGGTATCGTGCTCTCGGCCAGCCACAATCCCGGCGGGCCGGAGGGCGACTTCGGGATCAAATACAATGTCGGCAATGGCGGACCCGCGCCGACGTCGGTGACGGATGCGATCTTCGAACGCTCCAAGGTCATCGACAGTTACAAGACTGCCGAGGGCGATGTGCCTCTCACCGAACTGGGCGAGCAGAGCGTGGGTGACATGATGGTCTGCGTCATCGATCCGGTCGCGGACTATGCAGCGCTTATGGAGAGCCTGTTCGACTTCGACGCCATCCGCAACTGGCTCGGCACGCACGCCATGGTGTTCGACGCCATGCATGCCGTGACCGGCCCCTATGCGCGAGAGATATTCGGGCGCAGGCTCGGGGCGGGTGAGGGGGCGCTGATGAATTGCGACCCATCGCCCGATTTCGGCGGCGGACATCCGGACCCGAACCCGGTTTATGCGAGCGCGTTGTTCGACCGCATGTTCGGCGAAGACGCTCCGGATTTCGGCGCAGCATCGGACGGGGACGGCGACCGCAACATCGTGCTGGGCCGGGGCGTCTATGTCAGCCCTTCTGATTCGCTCGCCGTCATTGCCGCCAACGCGCATCTCGTCCCCGCCTACAGAGACGGCATAGCGGGCGTGGCGCGCTCAATGCCGACCAGCCGAGCCGCCGACGTGGTGGCCGCCGCGCTCGGTGTGCCTGCTTTCGAAACGCCCACAGGCTGGAAATATTTCGGCAATCTGCTCGATGCGGGCCGCATCACCGTGTGCGGGGAGGAGAGCGCGGGCACGTCGTCCGACCATGTGCGGGAGAAGGACGGCCTCTGGGCGATCCTGATGTGGCTCAATATTCTCGCCGCGCGCGGGCTGACCGTGACGGAGGTGCTGCACGACCACTGGGCCACCTATGGCCGCCACTACTATTCGCGCCACGACTACGAGGAGGTGGATGCGAACGCCGCTCGCTCCGTCATGGCGACGCTGGAGGGACAACTCGCCGATCTGCCAGGCCGGGAGTCGCATGGCGAGCGCATCAGCGCCGCCGACAGTTTCACCTATCACGACCCGGTCGATGGCTCGGTGGCGCAGAACCAGGGCCTGCGCGTCATGTTCGACAGCGGTGCGCGCTTTGTCATGCGTCTGTCCGGCACGGGCACGTCGGGCGCGACGCTGCGGCTCTACCTCGAAGCCTATGAGCCGGCAGATGGTGACCACGCACAGGACGTGCAGGCGCGGCTTTCGCGGATCGCCGCCATTGCGGACGAACTGACGGCGCTACGCAAGACGGTCTTCCGCGATGCGCCTTCCGTGGTGAGCTGAGCAAGCACATCTGCGCATGAAAAAGCCCGCCGCGATCGCTCGCGGCGGGCTTTGCCTTGTATGCGGGGAGGCGGCGCTAGAACAGTCCGCCATCCTCTTCGACCGCCTCGAACATAGCGAAATCGGCTTCCGCCACTTCGCTGGCGATGAACAGCATCGCCATGCCGGAGGGCGCGGTTCCGGCGATCCCATCGAACAGGTCCAGCTCGGCTTCTATTTCGTTCGCCTCGCCGATGCGGCCACCTGGCAGCTCGGCCACGGCAGTGTCGCTCTCCGACTTGTCCGAAACGACGGGCGGTGAGTTCTTCTCCGAAGCACCGTCCGTCTCCGGCGCCGTGTCGCTCCGCGGTTCCGAGAACGCCACGATGTCCGGCTCGTCGAACACCAGTGCCTCAATCGGCAAGGTTACGGCGGAGGCGGGATCGTTCGGATCGGACAAGAAGGTGACCTGATCAACCGAGCCATCGATGATGGTGATCGTGTCGACCGACCCGTCCGCTTCGTTGAAGATCTCGATCAGGAAGCCAGGCAGTGCCAGGTCGCTACCCTCGTCGAATACGATCGTGCGGCCCACGAACACGTCGCGCTCGGATAAGCCGTTCAGCAGCAGCGTGTCCTGGCCGTCGCTGTCGGAAATGAAGTCGTTTCCGTCGCCACGGCTGTAGACGAAGGTGTCGTCGCCGTCGCCGCCCTCCAGGCGGTCATTGCCCAGTCCGCCTTCGACCGTGTCATTGCCGCCGCCTGCGTCGATGTTGTCGCCGGCGTCCGTGCCGGTCAGGAGTTCGCCCTCGTCGGTCCCAATGATGATCTCGCCGGGCGGGCCGGATGAGATGAGATCGAGGATTTCGCCGAAGCTGAGCGTGAC
>JAHDEU010000272.1 GCA_020628635.1 Hellea sp.
GCGCCCGCGCATAGGTCCCTTCCAGCAGAATCCCGAGCTTGAAGCAGGCCAGCGTGCCGAACCAGGCTGCGCTGTCCGTCGCGCGTGTCGTCCGTTCCGCGTAACGCGCGACCAGCTCTGCCGTGTTCGGGAAGCCGAGCCACGGCGTGACGCCCAGCCCGACCGTATCCACCCCGTCCTCCGGCCAGGTCGCGATGACCCAGCCGAGATCGAGACGCGGGTCGCCCATCGTCGCGAGCTCCCAGTCGATCAGCGCGGCGATGTTTCCGCTGTCATGCCGGAACATGGTGTTGGCCAGATGGCAGTCGCCATGCAGCAGACCGGGGCGGTAATCCGTGGGCCGGTTGCGCTCCAGCCAGTCGGCGACGCGCTCCACGCCCACTTTCAGTCCGGGCCACTGCTTCACCCGCGCATAGCTCTCCAGCTGCGCCGTCCAGCGACCCACTTGCCGTTCCAGAAATCCGTCCGGCTTGCCGAAGTCCGGCAGCTCCGGCTCCACTTCCGCCAGCGCGGCGAGCGCGTCGATATAGCTTTCGCCCATGCGCTTTTGCGTGGCCGCGTCGTGATGGCTCGCGGGCAGGCCTTGCGCCGGGTTGAAGCCGTCGATCGGTTCGATCAGCAGGAAGCTGTAGCCCAGCACCGCCTCGTCCGGCTCGCTCGCGATCAGGGCGGGATGCGGCACGCCGGTCCCGGCCAGCGCGCCCAGCACGCGCGCTTCGCGGCGCAGCACGGACGAGCTCTCAGTGCGGGGCGAGGGCGGCGGGCGGCGGAAGACGAAGTCGCGGCCGTCCAGCGTGATGCGCAAGAGAATGTTTTGCGTCCCGCCCGTCAGCGCACGCGCCGCCGTGGTGCGGCCCTCCCCCAACCCCTTGGCATTCATCCAGTCCGCGAGCGCGTCCAGATCGACATGCTCTTTCCAATTCGCGTCTGCGCTCATAAGCGCAAGCCATGAACGACACAGACTTTTCCGGCAAGCGCGTGCTGGTCGTGGGCGGGAGCTCCGGCATCGGCAACGGCATGGCCCAAGCGTTTCGCGAGCGCAGCGCGGACGTCACCGTGTGGGGCACGCGGGCGAGCGCCGACGACTACTCTGACACGGACGGCTCCGACCTCACGGGCCTCTCCTACGCGCAGGTCGATGTGTCCGACCGCGCGGCCATCGATGCGCAAGTCCTGCCCGAGCGGCTCGATGTGCTGGTCTGCTGCCAAGGCATCGTGCGCTACGGTCGGGAGGAGTTCGAGCGGCCGGGCTGGGACGCGGTGATGGACGTCAACATCACCTCCGTCATGGACTGCGCGCGGCACCACCATCCGGCGCTGGCGACCGCGAAGGGTGCGCTGATCATCGTGAGTTCCGTGGCCGGCTTTGGCTCCGCCATGGGCAATCCGGCCTATGCGGCGAGCAAGGCGGCGGCCGTGAGCCTGACCAAGAGCCTCGGCGAAGCGTGGGCACGTGACGGCATCCGGGTGAACGGCATCGCACCGGGACTGGTCGCAACCAAGCTCACCGAAGTCACCACGTCCAATGAAGCGCGCATGCAGGCGAGCCTGCGGGCCATCCCGCTGCGGCGCACGGGCGAACCCGCCGAGATGGCGGGCGCGGCGCTGTTCCTCGCCTCACCGCTGTCCAGCTACATGATCGGCCAGACGCTGGTGGTGGACGGCGGAATGACGCTGTCTTGAGGAGTCCGGCGTGAGCATTTCGTCCAACAAAGCGACTGCGCGCGCGCGCCAAGGCCGTGCGCGACGCGCTCGACCCTGCCCCGCGCGATTTCGTGCGGCGCTGGCCCGGCACGCCCGGCTCGGCGGTGGTGGGCGGCTACTGGCCCATGGGCTCCGAAGTCGACATCCGCCCGCTGCTGGAACGCGTGGCTGCGTCCAACACGGTGGTGCTCCCCGTGACCTATGCGGATCGGCGCGTGCTGGACTGGCGGCAATGGACGCCGGGCTGCGCGATGGAGGCGGGACCGATGCGGACAAGCCACCCGGTCGGCGGCGTGGCGGACGGGTCGGGGCCCAAAGTGCCGGATGTCGTGCTCGTCCCGCTGCTCGCCTTCACGCGCCGCGGCGACCGATTGGGATATGGCGGCGGCTATTACGACGCGACGCTGGCGGGGCTGCGGGCCGAGAACCCGGACCTGCTCGCGCTCGGCATTGCGCATAGCGGACAGATGGTGAAAGTTCTGCCGGTCGAGCCGCATGACCAGAAGCTGGACGCGGTGCTGACGGAGAACGGGATGATCCGGTTCGACTAACAGTCACGCGCTACGCCACCCCTATCCTTCGCGGGGATGAGCGAGGTTCGAGAGTTTCATGTCCCCGGACTTGATCCGGGGTCCATTCGCATCGCGGTCGGTCTGCCGACGCGAGTGCGACACTTACCTGACGTCGATGCGAATGGGCCCCGGTTGGGCCCGGGGACAGTGTGTTGCGGAGTGACCAAGCCTCACTCCCCATCGCGCACCGCGCGCAGCGCAGCATTCAGCGGCATCTTCGCCGACCCCGGCGCCAGCGGTTTCTGCTGGCTTGCGTGCGGAGCCCAGCCGGTCATCCAGACGATTTCCCAGCTGACCGGCATGGGCTCGCCGGGCGAGGGGCGCAGGTGCTCTTCCAGCGCGCGCCAAGTGCTTCGCGGCAGCGCCTTGCGCTCCCGGCTCGCCAGCGCATTGCTCAGCCCCACATCGCGCAGATCTGCGAGCAGCGTCGAGAGACTGCGGTAGCGGACGGTGAAGCGGTCCGAGTCGGACACCGGAATGGCCAGCCCCGCATGGCCGAGCAGCTGTGCGGCCGCGCGGACTTCGATCATGGGATGGACGCGGGGTGCGGGGCTGCCACGGCGTTCCGTGTCCACCGCGTAGAGCGCGCCGCGCAGCTCGGTCAGCGACTCGCCGCCCACGACCGCCCCGATGAACAGGCCGTCCGGTTTCAGCATGGCGCGAATGCCGCGCATGACGCCGCCCACATCATCGACCGATTGGATATGCAGCAGGCTGACGACGAGGTCGTAGTCTTCGCCCGACGGCGTTTCCAGGTGGTCGAACCGCTCGGGGCGCTTGGACGGCGGCAGCGCGTCCGTGATCGCGGCGCGCCAGTCCAGCGGTCCCACCAGCGCCATGCGCTGGAAGCTCCGGTTCACGTCCTGCATGCGCTCAGCGAGGTCTTCGGCGCAGCGTTTGATCAGGAAGGGCGGCGCGGCGCCTGCCCTCGCTTTCGCCCGCGCCTGGAAGCGCGCGAGCGTGCTTGCGTCGAATAGCCGTGTCGGTTGCGTCTGCGCCATGGCCGCGCGATAGTCGGGCGGTGGAGGCGATGCAATCATTGCAGGCAAGTGTGAGAACAGTCGCGCGCTGGGCCGTGGACACCATCCTGCCGCCGACCGACGACAGCGCGCTGTTCGCCCAGCTGACATTCCTCGACGAGCCCTGCTGCGCGAGCTGCGGCTATCCGTTCGAGAGCGAGCTGCGCGGGCTGGCCGCCTTCGACCTGTCCTGCGGGGCCTGCACGGCGCGCAGGCCCGCCTACGCCACGGCGCGCGCGGCTTTCCAATATGACGATGCCAGCCGCCC
>JAHDEU010000273.1 GCA_020628635.1 Hellea sp.
CCACCCAACACTGGACAGACCCGACCGCCCCGGCGCATGACGGGGCATGCGTTGGCTCCTGCACATTCTCGCGACTCTCGCCCTGCTCGGCGTCCTGCTTGCGCCTGCTCACGCTCAGACCGACACGCCGTCCGGCCCCACCGCGCCCGACTTCACGGTCAGCTCGCTCAGCGCGGAGATCGCGGCGCTGGGCCAGCCTGCCGCGCGCACGACGGCGGACGGCCAGACGGTCACGCTGACGCCCGCGCAGTCGGCGGTCGAGCAGCGCCGCGCGTTTCTCACCACCGCGTCCGAGCAGCTGCAATCGGCGGAACGCCAGGCCGAGCGGCTGGCGCGCTGGCGCAACGACCTGGAGACCGGACCGCGCGTCTTGGAAGACCTGCGCGAGCAGATCGCCGCCCAGCAGACCGCCATGGACAGCCGCGCGCGCATGGATGCGGACGCCGCCGTGGTGGGCGAGGAAGCCATGTTCCAGACCGAGCAGGCCCTGCTGTCCAAGGAATCAGAGCTGCGCGCGCTGCAGGCCGAGATCGACGGCTACCGCAGCCAGCTGGCCGAGATCGCCGCGCGTCAGACGGCCGCGCCGACCGAGCTGTCCACCGCCCGCGCCGCGCTGAGCGAGATCGCGCCCGCTCTCGCAGAGCTGGGCGACGGGGAGCTGGACGCGCTGGGAGAGGCACGCCGCAAGGCGCTTCGCGCGCGCGACTATGCCCGCCGCCGCCAGATCGCCTCGCTGGAGGCCGAAATGGCCGCGCTGCCGACGCGTGTCGAGATCGTCAACGCCCGCCGCGCGCTGGCCGAGCTGCGCGCAGACGTGCTGGGCGATGATGTGCGCGCGCTCCAGGACCTCACGGGCCAGCGCAAGGTCGTGGAGGCCAATCGGCAGGCGGGCGAGGTGAGCGCGCTCGCAGAAGAGCTCGCCCCGATCCACCCGCTCGCCGAGGACATCGCGCAGGACAATCTGCGGCTGGCCGAAATGCTCACCAGCATGGCGGCGGACGAGCCGCTGTCGTCCCGCCGCGAGGCCGCGATCCGCGGGCGCACGGCCAATGTGAGCAACGACCTGACGGCCGCGCGCTCGCTGGTCGATCTGGAAACCATCGACCGACAGGCCGGCGCCACGCTGCGCCGTCTGGGCAACCAGATAGAGCCCGCCGCGCAGCTGCGCTCCGATCTGCGCGACATCCGCCAGACCAAGGCGCAGCTGACCCGCGAACAGGTCCTGGCCCAGGAACAGCTGCGCGACATGGCGGTGGGCCGCGTCGATGTGGACGCCCTTTACGAGCGCGCGCGCGCGTCCGAGCCGACCCTGCCGGAGCTGTCGCCCGAGGCCCGCACGGCCGTCGCCCGCCTGGCCGAGCAGCGCCGCGTTCTGCTGCGCCAAGTGGTCAGCACGGCGGCGTCGCGCATATCCGATCTGGGCGAGCTGGAGGAGGCGCAGATCGCGCTCTCGGACGCGTCCGAGGAACTCCGCGCCCTGCTGGACGAGAACCTGCTCTGGGTGCCCAGCGTGCCCGCCATTTCGCTCGACTGGCCGCGCCGCGTCGCGCTGGGCGCGGCCGAGCTGTTCTCGCCCCAGCACATGCAGCTCGCCGCCAGCGAGCTGATCGCCCAAGCCGCGCGCTACTGGCCGCTCGTGCTCATATTCGCGGCCGCCATCGCGCTGCTCTGGCGACTGCGGCCCGTGCTCTGGGCGGACATCGTGGACCGCGCAGGGATGGTCGGAAAAGTCCGCGAGGACAGCCTGTGGCACACGCCCGCCGTGGTCGGGGCGAGCCTGCTCATGTCCCTGCCCGTGCCCTTGCTGTTTGCGCTGCTTGCCCTGCTGTTTGCGCGCTCGCCCGAACCGGACCTACTGATCGGCGGGCTTGCGGACGGCTTTGCCTTTCTGTCGGTCTTCACCACCATCTTCCTGAGCTGGCGCATCTGGGACCGCGACCGCTCGCTGTTCGCCGCGCATTTCAAGCTGCCCAAGGCGCTGCGCCACGAAGTGCAGCGCAACCTGCGCTGGTTCGTGCCCGTCGTCGGCACGCTGTCATTCCTGCTGGCGGTCACGTCGGACATGCGCGGCGAGAACATCTATGGCGGCTTTTCGCTGTTCGTCTTCATCGCCACAGCGCTGTGCCTGGCGTGGTTCTCCTTCCGCGTCGTCTGGCGCAAGCGCGCAGCCTACGCCCAGACCTTCGCCGCCGACAATGTCGGGACCGGCCTGTCGCGCTACCGCGGACCCATCGCGCTGCTGGTCGTCGGCCTGCCGGTCGTGGCGGCGGTCATGGCGGGCGCGGGTTGGTATGAGAGCGGGCGCGACCTGCTCTGGCGCATCTTCCTGACCGGGCTGATCCTGCACTTCGCCTATGTCATCTACGGGAGCGTCCGCCGCGCCATCACGGTCGCGCAACGCCAGATCAAATACCGCCAGGCCGTGGAGCGCCGCGAGCAGAAACTGCGCCAGCGCGCCGAAGCCCAGGCCGCGGAAGAGCGCGGCGAGGAAGTCGCCGCCCCGCCGCCCATCGACACGGACGAGATCGACGTCTCCGCCATGAGCCGCCAATCCGCCCAGCTCCTGCGCGTGCTGGCCCTGCTGGGCGTGGCCGCCTTGATCTGGCTGACCTGGTCGGGGCTGCTGCCCGCCCTGTCCATCTTCGACGGGCTGGAAATCTCGCGCATCGATACGGGCGAGGTGGACGAGGCGGGCGACCCGGTCATCCGCGTCATCAGCCTGTGGACCGTGCTGCAGGCAGGCGTCATCGCCACGCTGACCGTGATCGCCGCGCGCAACCTGCCGGGCTTTCTGGAGATCTTCGTGCTGAACCGCCTCGGCATGGATGCGGGCGCGCGCTATGCTGTCGTCACGATCCTCGGCTACATCATCATCGGCACGGGCATCGTCATGGCGTTCAACCGGCTGGGCCTGCAATGGGACCAGCTGCGCTGGATCGTGACGGGGCTGTCGGTCGGCATCGGCTTCGGCCTGCAGAAGATCATCGCCAATTTCGTGTCCGGCCTGATCCTGCTGTTCGAGCGGCCCATTCGGATCGGCGACTACGTCACCATCGGCTCCGAGTCCGGCACGGTCACTCGCATCAAGATCCGCGCCACCACGCTCCAGGACCTCGACAACCGCGAAATCCTCATCCCGAACGAAAACCTGATCAGCCAGGAGGTGACCAACTGGACGCTGTCCAACTCCACCACGCGGCTGATCTGCACGGTCGGCATCGCCTATGGCTCGGACACGGACAAGGCACGCGAGCTGATGCTCGACGTGCTCAAGCGCAATCCCAAGGTCCTCGATTTGCCGCCGCCCAATGTGCTGTTCGTGAACTTCGGCGACTCCAGCCTCGACTTCGAACTGCGCGCCTTCCTCAAGGCGTTCGAGGACCGCTGGCCCGTCAAGCACGCCATCCACACCGAGGTGAACAAGGTGCTCGCGGAGAACGGCTTCGAGATCCCCTTCCCGCAGCGCGACCTCAACTGGCGCGGCCAGGACGGCCCGCTGGAACTCAGAAACGCAGGCCCGAAACGCCAGGGCGACTGGTTCGAGGAGGCGGC
>JAHDEU010000274.1 GCA_020628635.1 Hellea sp.
AAGCGTGGCGGCACGATGTTGAAGAGGGTGCGTTTGTGGGACGAAGTTTTGTCAATGCCTTGGCCCTCGGCGTTGCGCTTTGCGTGCTGTCCCCGGCCGCCGCCCATGCCGAAACCATCCCGACCCCGCGCCTCAAACCCGCCGCCCCTGCCCTGTCGCAATTCCTGTCCGATGCGGATGCCCGGCTGCTGCGCAAGGGGCTGACGGCGGCGCGGCGCGGCGACTGGCAGACGGTCAAGCAGATGAAGGACAAGCTGTCCGACCCGACCGCGAAGGACGTGCTGCGCTGGATCCGCAGCGCGCGCGATCCGCAAGCCCCGATGGGCTACCTCACCTACACCACGCAGGACCTGTCCGACTGGCCGCGCATGACCGGCATCCGCGCCAAGGCCGAGAGCAAGCTGTTCGACGAGTTCAAGTCCGGTCGCTCGACCATCGACTGGTTCCAGGGCCGCGAGCCGGTGTCCGGCGAAGGCCGGGCCGCGCTGGCACGGGCCTATTTCTCGGTTGGTGACGAGACCAGTGGCATGCTTTGGCTGAAGTCCGCCTGGCGCGACTCCAAACTGACGCGGGACCGCCAGCGTGAGCTATTCAAGCGCTACGGCAAGAAGCTGTCCAAGGATGATCACGCCGCGCGGGCCGACCACCTGATCTGGTTCGGGACCTCCCACTATGCCAAGGCCCAGGCCCTGCTGCCGCTCATGGGGCCGCGCGAGCGCAAGCTGATGGATGCGCGCATGAAGCTGGGCGGCAACCGCACGGGTATCAACGCGGCCGTCAACGCCCTGCCCGCCGATCTGCGCAACGATCCCGGCTTCCTGTTCGAGCGCGCGCGCTGGCGGCGCAAACGCAAGTCCAAGGAATACGCGCTGCCGGTCTATCTGGAGATGGACCGCCCCGCGACGACAGAAGAGGGGCGCAAGCGTGTCTGGAACGAAAAGCGGCTCATGGCCTATTGGCTAATCAACGAGGGACGCTTTGCTGACGCCTACAAACTGACCCGCAATATCGGCGAAACGCGCGGGACAGCTTTCTCCGAATCGGAATTTCTGGCCGGATGGCTGGCGCTGCGAAAGCTCGATCGCCCGCAGGACGCGCTGGCCCACTTCCAGGCGCTGGAAGCGGGCGTGTCCACCTCCATCAGCCTTGGCCGCGCTCACTACTGGCAGGGCCGAGCGCATGAAGCGCTGCGCGACGGGCAACAGGACGCGGCCTACGCCCAAGCGGCCAGCTTTCCGAACACCTATTACGGCCAGCTCGCGGCCAAGCGGCGGAGCGGCGCGGCGGCGGTGAGTCTTCCGCCGGAAGTCGTCTCGTCCGACGCCCGCGCCCGGTTCGAGGCCGACCGCCGTGTCCGCGCCATGCGCTTGCTCGGCGAAGCGGGACAGGAGCGCTATTTCAGCTGGTTCGCATTCGCCTTGGACGACGAGCTGGAGAGCGTGGAGGAGCTGTCGCTGCTGGCGGAACTGGCCTCGGACTACGGCTATATGCGGCCGAGCCTGCGCGCGGCGAAGCAGGCGGCCCGCTTCCAGACCATGCTGACCGATTCGGGCTATCCGCTGGTCGCGCCGATCGAGGCGCTGGGCGACGACTTCGACACCGAATTCGTCTATGCCATCGCACGGCAGGAGAGCGAATTCGCGGCAGGCGCGATCAGCTCCGCCAAGGCCTACGGCATGATGCAGATGATCAACGCCACGGCGCGCACGACCGCGCGCAAGCACAGCATCACCTTCGACCGCAACCGCCTGATCGCCGACCGCGACTACTCGGCCAAGCTGGGCGCGCTGCACCTGCACGACCTGCTGGAGCAGTTCGACGGATCCTATGTGCTCTCTGCCGTGGGCTACAACGCCGGACCGCGCCGCGCATCCCAATGGATCGCCAATAATGGCGACCCGCGCACGGGCGAGGTCGATCCGGTCGATTGGGTGGAGATGATCCCATTCTCCGAGACGCGGAACTACGTCATGCGCGTACTGGAGAACCAGCAGGTCTACCGCGCGCGCCGCAATGGCGACACGGCCCCCGTCACGATCGACGAGGACCTGCGCTACGGTTCAAAACATCCTGCAATCAGGTAGTTAGGCCGACACGCTGTCATAGATCGGGAAGCGCGCGGTCAGCGCCTTGACGCGCTCGCGCACGCTGGCTTCGACTGCATCATTGCCCTTGGGGCTTTCCACCAGCGCATCGAGCACTTCAGCCATGAGCAGCCCCACTTCGCGGAACTCGGCGGGGCCGAAGCCGCGCGTCGTGCCGGCGGGCGAGCCGACCCGGATGCCGGAGGTAATGGTGAACTTCTCGGGATCGTTCGGGATGCCGTTCTTGTTGCAGGTGATGTAGGCCCGGCCCAGCGCCTTCTCCGCTGCATTGCCCTTCACGCCCTTGGGTGTCAGGTCGATCAGCGCGAGATGCGTGTCCGTGCCGCCGGACACGACGGCATAACCGCTTTCTTCCAGCGCGCCCGCCATGGCCTTGCAGTTCTCTATGACGCGGGCCGCGTAGTCGCGGAACTCCGGCTGCAGGCAGTCACCGAAGGCCGCCGCCTTGCCCGCGATGACGTGCATCAACGGCCCGCCCTGCAGGCCGGGGAAGATGGCGGAGTTGAACTTCTTGGCGAGCTTCGGATCGTTGGTGAGGATCATGCCGCCGCGCGGGCCGCGCAGCGTCTTGTGCGTCGTCGTCGTGGCAACATGGGCGTGCGGGAACGGCGACGGGTGAGCCTTGCCTGCCACGAGGCCCGCGAAGTGAGCCATGTCGCAGTGCAGGTAAGCGCCGACCTTGTCCGCGATCTCGCGGAAGCGGGCGAAGTCGATCACGCGCGAATAGGCCGAGCCGCCGCAGATGATCAGCTTGGGCTTGTGCTCCAGCGCCAGACGCTCGACCTGGTCGTAGTCGATCAGGTGGTTGTCCTCGCGCACGCCATAGGTCACCGCGTCGAACCACTTGCCCGACATGTTGGGCGGCGCGCCGTGCGTCAGGTGCCCACCCGATGCGAGGTCCATGCCGAGGATCGTATCGCCGGGCTGCAGCAGGGCGAGGAAGACCCCCTGATTGGCCTGCGACCCGGAGTTGGGCTGCACATTGGCAAAGCCGCAGCCAAACAGCTCGGTCGCGCGGTCGATGGCCAGCTGCTCCGCCACGTCGACATATTGGCAGCCGCCATAATAGCGGCGGCCCGGATAGCCTTCCGCATATTTATTGGTCAGCACGGACCCTTGCGCTTCCATCACGGCCTGGCTGACGATGTTCTCTGACGCAATCAGCTCGATCTCGTGCTGCTGCCGCTCCAGCTCGTCGCGCATGCAGGAGAACAGCTCCGGATCGCGGTCCGCCAGCGACTGGTGGAAGTAGTTGTCGAGGTATGACGAGGGGTTCTGTTCAGCGGCAGGCATGGCGGCGGGGCTCCGTGGATTACGCCACGGCGCTTAGCGGAAAGCCATCCGCTTCTCAACGCGTCCCTGCGGCGCGATGTGGATTAGAAGGCGGTGGCTGGATCTTGGGCGCCGAGTATGCG
>JAHDEU010000275.1 GCA_020628635.1 Hellea sp.
CCAAGACAAGTTTCTCCCCCGCAAGGGGGAGGGGGACCGCGACGCAGTCGTGGTGGAGGGGGACACCGCCAAAAACGCCCGCCGCAGGCAGGCAATCTTCGCCGGACAACAAAAAAGCCGCCCCTTGAGGAGCAGCTTTCTCATTCGGCGTCTGACGCCAAGCTCTACAGCTTGTCCATCGTCCCCGTGTGCTTCGCGAGCAGATACAGGAAGGTCACGCGGCGCTTGTTGCGGTCGCCCTTCATGGCCTCACAGACCTTGTGGATGCCAGCCATGGCTTCGTCCGCATCCAGACCCAGCTTTTTCTTGGCGAATCCGTCGCGCACGCGGTGCAGCTCAGTCTCGTCCGAGCAGGACACGAGCGAGCTGTCCTTGCCGCGCAGCGCGATGCCGAGATGTTTGACGATGCCGTCGATATGCGCGTCGCCCGCGCCCGCGTCATAGCGCTTGACGTCGGCGTGGTGATCGAAATTGACTGGATCTTGCATGGTACTCTCCCACTAGAAGTTGATGGCTGTGGTTAACGGCAGATGAACGGGCTTTGCAAGAGCGCTTTTGTTATCGCGTTGAAAGTCGCGGCCCGCGAGGCCATAGCGGTAGCGTGAGTTCGACACTCGACATACTGAAGGCACTTGTCGCCTTCGACACCCGCAACGGCACGGGCAACGAGGTCGCCTGCGTGGAATGGCTCGCCGAAAAGCTGGGCGCGCATTCACCGGACCGGCTGGTGATGGAGACAGTCGGACGTTCGCGCGACAAGCCTGACAGCGCCTTCGTGCTCGCGGTCTGGGGCGAACCCAAAGTGCTGCTCAACGTCCATATCGACACCGTGCCATCGGGGGAGGGCTGGACCCATGACCCGCTCGACATGGTCGTGCGGGACGGGCGCGCCTTTGGGCTCGGCACCAGCGACATCAAGGGCGCGGCGGCCGCCATCCTCGGCGCGTTGGAGGGCGTGACGCCGCGCAACGTGGCGGTCCTGCTGTCGGGCGACGAGGAGCACGGCTCCGAAGTCATGCCCGCCGTGATCGAGCGCGGGCACCTGCTGGGCGTCGAGCGCGCCGTGGTGTGCGAGCCGACGTCCTGCCGGGTCGGACGCGCGCATCGCGGTATGCTCGCCATGGAAGTGACGTTCGAGGGGCCGGGCGGGCATAGCAGCCTGGCCGACACCGTCGAGCCGCCCCTGCTGCGCGCGGCCGAGTTCGCGGCCAAGCTGGGCGGCTACAAGCGAGACCACATCTACTTCGGAGAACCGCCCTTCACGGGTCTTTGCGTCAACGTCGGAGAGATTCGCAGCGACGGTGCCTACAATGTCATCCCGACGACAGCCTCGGTCTTCATGTCCATGCGCCCGCCGCCCGGCGACGATGTGCGCGGGCGGGAAAAGGACGTGATGGGCCTCGCATTCGCCGTGGAGCGCGAGTCAAAGACAGACACGATCGTCGCGTTCGAGCACTTCGCGAGCCGCGATCCCGACGCGTTTTCAAGCGTGTTCGACAGCGAGGACGTGGTCGATCTGCCCTACTGGACCGAGGCTGCCATGATGTCCCAAGCGGGCATCAACACAATCGTCTATGGTCCTGGAAACCTTGAACAAGCGCACCGGCCGGATGAGTATGTCGAGCTGGACCAGTTGCACGCCGCCGAGGCCCGCTACGCGCAACTCCTGTCGGGGGAACTCTCCTGAGCACGGTGCGCCAGACCGTCCTGTCCTCGCTCTCCGCCGTCGGCGCTGTCAACGAGGCGCGCTTCTATGCGGACCTCTTCGCCAAGGATGACCCGGAGCGTTTCGCGCTGGTGCTGCTCGACCCGCGCGTGCTCAAGAACCCGCTGCTGGAGGCGCTCACCTCGTCCTTGCAGATACTGTCCAATCTCGGCCTCGCGCCCATCCTGCTGATCGGCGCGCTGGACGAGGACCGCACGGCCATCCGCTTCCAGGCACAGCGGCTCGCGCGCGATCTGGAGAGCTCGGGCGTCAAGGTCGCCAAGTTGAACACGGCGACCTACGGGCTGGTGGGCGAGCTGCGCAAGCGCTGCAAGTCGGGCGTCATCCCGGTGCTGGAAATGACCGAACGGCGCGGGCCGATGAACCTGCCCAAGCTGGTCTCGGACCTGCGCTCGGCCAAGATCGTGTCGCTGCAACCGTCCGGCGGCATCGCCATCAATGGCGAGCGCAAGCGCAATCTGCGGCTGGGCGAAGTCGGCGCGCTGATCGATTCGGGCGGACTGTCTGCCGGGCAGCAGGCATTCCTGCGCATGGTGCAGCGCATCGAGCTGGAGGCCAGTGAGGGCCGCCGCTCCTACATCCTCGCCAGCCCGCTCAACCTCCTGCCCGAGCTGTTCACGGCCAAGGGGTCCGGCACGCTGATCCGGCGCGGGGCGGAGGTGAGGCAGGTCGAGAAACTGCCGCGTGGGCCGGGGCTGCGCGCGGCCATTACCAAGGCCTTCGGCAAGACCCTGCGCGCCGATTACATGAAGTCCGACATTCTGTCGGCTTTCCTGGAAACGGACAACCGCGCCGGGGCCATCTTCACCGAACTCGCCGGGCTGCCTTATCTGTCCAAGTTCTGGGTCGTGCCGGAGGCGCAGGGCGAGGGGCTGGCGCGCGATGTGTGGGACGCGGTTGTGGAGAGCGTGCCGCGCTTCTACTGGCGGTCGCGTCAGGCCAACCCGTTCAATGACTGGTACCTGTCCGTGTGCGACGGCATGCAGCAAAGCGGCGATTGGCGGGTGTTCTGGCGCGGGCTGGAAGCCCCCGACCTGCCCGCCGCGATCGCCGCCGCCGCACGCGCAAAAGACGATTTCTCTTAAGGGCCCGAGACGACATGCTGAACATCAATGCCGCATTCGACAGCGGCAATATCGAGGTCGTCGACGCGTCTGATCCGTCCGACATCCGCCTGCGCATCCGCACCGATGCGCACAGCGATTTCTACCAGTGGTTCCACTTCCGCGTCACCGGCGCGAAAGGGCAGGCCATCCGCCTCGTCATCGAGAATGCGGGCGGCGCGGCCTACACAGGCGGTTGGGAAGACTACCACGCCTGCTACTCCCACGATCTCGAGGATTGGGCGCGGGAAGCGGCGACGTCCTATTCGGACGGCGAGCTTGTGATCGAGCACACGCCCGCATCGGATTCCGTCTATTTCGCCTATTTCGCGCCCTACAGCCAGGCCCGCCACCGCGCGCTGATCGCGGACGCGCTCGCCCATGACGGCGTGTCGCTGGACGTGCTCGGCCAGACGCTGGACGGTCGCGACATCGACTGCCTGTCCATCGGTGAGGGGGCCAAGAACATCTGGGTCATCGGCCGCCAGCACCCCGGCGAGAGCATGGCCGAGTGGTGGATGGAAGGCTTCATCGCGCGACTAACCGACGCGGACGACGCGGTCGCCAAGGACATGCGCGCGAAAGCCACATTCCGCATTGTCCCGAACATGAACCCCGACGGCTCCTTCCGCGGCCATCTGCGCACTAATGCGGCGGGCGCGAACCTCAACC
>JAHDEU010000276.1 GCA_020628635.1 Hellea sp.
GGTCATGAAATCGACCATGGACAGCCCGAAGCGCACGGGCGGGCCATCGGGCTCGCCGGTCACCGAGCAGAAGCCCGCTTCAGCCTGCATGAGATAGTCATAGCCCGGCCAGGCGGCGCGGCTGTTGTCCCGCCCATAGGCCGACAGATGCGCGCAGACGATCTTCGGGTTGATTGCCTTGAGGCTGTCATAGTCGATGCGGAGCTTGGCGGGCAGGTCGCCGCGCAGATTGTTGGACACGGCGTCCGCCGTCTTGACGAGTTCCTCGAAGGCCGCGCGCCCGTCCGCGTCCTTCAGGTCCAGCGACAGGCTCTTCTTGTTGCGGTTGAACGTCTGAAAGAACTGGCTGTCGGTTTCCCCGATCCGGTGCGGTGAGACGAAGCGCGACACGTCCCCGCCCGTGCCGGGGTTCTCGATCTTGATCACCTCCGCCCCGAGGTCGGCCAGCAGCTGCGTGCCGTAGGGCCCCGCGCCGTATTGCTCGACCGCGATGATGCGAATGCCGGAAAGGGGGAGGTGGGTCATGGTGCGGGGTTAGTCTCTCTGGTGGAGATGCCGTTGAGACGGCGCAAACCTTCAAAAAGTCCTTGGACACATATCAAACGTTTGCGCTAGCGACCTCTAACATCAACTCGAAGTAATAATAGTCTCCCCGGAGACGCCTCTTGCGTGTCATACCCTTATGGCGTTCGAGTATCGCAAGCGCCTCTGGCCATGTTATGTCGCGAAGGTAGTTGTCTTCGTGAAACTGCTTTCGATAGATGCGTGGCGGGTGATAGTTTTCTAGTGGCTCGCCCATGCTTGCCTTAAACACTAAGAGCAGGTCCAGTCCGTTTCCACCCGACAACTTGCACTCCAGGGAGCCCCCATCGCGATAGATATTTACCGATTTAATGGCGGGCCGGAGCGTGGCCAAGTCTATGGACTCAACGTTCATATCTTATTCCGCGCGATCTGCTGCTTGGCGATGATGATGCGCTGCATCTCGTTGGTGCCTTCGCCGATGCACATGAGCGGGGCTTCGCGGAATAGGCGCTCGACCGGATATTCCTTGGAATAGGAGTAGCCGCCGTGAATGCGCATGGCCTCGAGCGTATTCTCCACCGCCATTTCCGAGGCGTAGTATTTCGCCATGCCCGCTTCCATGTCGCAGCGCTCGCCGCGGTCATAGGCTTCGGCCGCGTCCAAGCACATGAGCTCTGCCGCGCGGGTCTTGGTCGCCATTTCGCCGAGCTTGAGCTGGATGGCCTGGTGCTCGGCGATGGGCTTGCCGAAGGTCTCGCGCTCCTGGGCGTAGCGCGTCGACTCGGACAGGGCGCGTTTTGAGATGCCGACAGCGCGGGCGGCGATGTTGATGCGGCCGAGCTCGAGCCCGCCCACGGCCATGAAGAAGCCCTGGCCCTCCTCTCCGCCGATCAGGTGGCGCTTGGCGTCGATCGTGTAGTTGTCGAAGAACAGCTCGCCGCTGTCGATGCCCTTATAGGCCAGCTTGTCCATCTTGTTGCCGGTGGTGAAGCCTGTGTAGGCCTCGCCCGTGTCGGGATCCATCTTGGGCGCGATGAACATGGACATGCCCCGGTAGCGCTTCTCGGTGAGGTCGGGATCGGTCTTGACCATCAGCGCGACAGCCCCGCCCTTGATGCCGTTGGAGATCCAGGTCTTGGAGCCGTTGATGACGTAGTGCTCGCCCTCCTTGCGCGCCGTGGTCTTGATCGCCTGCAGGTCGGTCCCGGCATTGGGTTCCGTGAGGCCCAGCCCGCCACGGATCTCGCCGGAGCAGAATTTCGGCAGCCAGTAGTCCTTCTGGAAGTCGGTGCCGTATTTCTCGACGACCGTCGCCATCATCAGGTGCGAGTTGAAGATTCCGGTCAGGGACATCCACTCTTCGCTAATGCGCATGACGATCTTGGCATAGGTCGTCGCGCGCAGGCCGAGCCCGCCATAGTCCGGGGAAATGGTCGCACCGAACAGGCCGAATTCCTTCATGTCCTCGACGAACTCGGTCGGGTATTCGTCGGCGTGCTCCATTTCCATGACGCGCGGACGGACTTTTTCGCGGCACCAGCGGTCGATGGTGTCGAGCATCATCTGCTCTTCCTCGACGGTGAAAGTGGAGTGGTCGGGCATGGCGTTCATGGCGGCGGGTTTCCGGGTTGTGGCGTGTCTTGCGAGATAGATACGCATGATTTGCGGATGCGGGCATGATGCAGCGCAAAGAGGGCTGCGGCGAATGGAACGCGGGTATGGGTAGATTCCGCCATCTTCGACTCTTCCCCTTTTAGGGGAGGAGTTTTGAAGGCCCGTCCTTGCAGCTCAGTAATTCTCCACCTTGTCCTCCACCGCGTGACCCTCGCTCGGGATCAGCATGTTGCGGCGGAAGGTGCAGACCATGGTGCCGTCCTGCTTGAACCCGCGCGTGACGATAGTGACGATGCCCTGCCCCGGCCGGCTCTTGCTCTCGCGCTTGGCCAGCACTTCGCTCTCGCCGTAGATCGTGTCGCCGACGAAGACGGGCGCGGTGAACTTGACCTCGTCCATGCCGAGATTGGCGATGGCTTTCTGGGAGCAGTCGGACACGCTCATGCCGATCAGCAGGGCCAGCGTGTAGGGGCTGACCACCAGGCACTGGCCGAACTCCGAGGCGCGCGCGAATTCATCGTCAAAATGCATGGGGTGGGTGTTCATGGTCATCAGCGTGAACATGTGGTTGTCATATTCGGTCACCGTCTTGCCGGGGCGGTGCTCGTAGATGTGCCCGACCTCGAAGTCGCCATAGTAGCGCCCGAATGTTTCGCGGAACCGGTTGGGCCCGACCTCTTTCACTGAACCGACCATGATGTCCTCCTAGAGCAGTCCGGCGCGCGCCAGCACGCGCTCGGCGGCGCGCAGCATGGGCGCCTCGATGAGTTTTCCGTTGTGCAGCGCCGCATTGCCGCCGGACGTGGCATAGGCGTCGCGCAGTTCGCGCGCGTCGCTCACCTCCGTTTCGCTCGGCGCATAGGCGGCGTGGATCGCCTCGACTTGCGCGGGATGGATGGCCGCGCGGCTGTGCAAGCCGAGCCCGGCGACGCGGCGCGTGTCCGCTTCGCCGCCCGCCACATCGCGCACATCCAGCCAGGGCACGTCGAAGACCGGCACGTCGAAGGCGGCGGAGCAGGCGGCCAGGTGGCTGCGGGCATAGTGGAAGGCCTCGAACGTCATCGGCACGCCGAGATCGGCCGAATAGTCCCCGCCGCCGAACAGCCCCATGCGCACGCGCGGGCTCGACAGGATCGCGGCCGCGTTGAGAATGGCGAGCCCGCTCTCGATCACGGGAATGAGCGGGAGATCGGATGCAATGCCGTCCAGTTCGGCCAGCGTGTCCACCTTGGGGATCATCAGGAATGGCAGCGTCAATCCGTCGATCGCGGCGAGGTCGTCCGCGATGTCCGGCGTGCCCGGCGCGTTGGTGCGGAGCGAGACGTGAGCGTGCTCCGTGTCGCGCAGGA
>JAHDEU010000277.1 GCA_020628635.1 Hellea sp.
GAGCACTGTCTTCGGGAGGCAGGGGCCGGAGGTTCAAATCCTCTCACTCCGACCAAATCTCCAAGATTCTCGAGACCGCGCCAGACGGTGCCCACAACGCAAGGGCGGCGCGCGCAGCGAAGCGAGCTCCGCTATCTCGACTTTCACTAACCCTAACGAAGACCGCCCCTCTCCCTCAAGGGAGAAGGACAAGTATCTTGAGATTTTTAGATCCGACGAAAGGGCGCCTTCCCTCACCCCCGCGCCGCCGCATACACCGCATCCACCGCCCGCTGCTGCGCCACCGCTTCCTCCCCGCCCGTCAACGGCACCGCACCCATGCGCAAGCACCCGATCAAATGCGCCAGCTGCGCATCATAAGTCGTCACTTCCGCCCAGCACGGCTCCCTCGCCACGCCCGTGATCGATGCCCCCAGATAGGGATGGACCGGGTTCTCGAACCGCACCGTGCCGCCCGCACCCGTCGCCTCGAACCAGCATTCGCGCGCGACGCCCTCGCCCATGTCGGAGCTCACCTCCGCCGTCAGCCCGCCTCCGAAGTCGAGCTGAGCGACCATGCGCGTGTCGACGCCCGACTTATGCCAGACAGCCTCTGCGGCGCTCACCACCGGCTCCCGCCCCGCCGCCCAGCGCGCGATGGACAGCGGATAGACGCCCAGATCGTTGAACCCCCCGCCACCCAGTTCCGGGTCGTAGCGCAGCTGTCCCGGACTGTTCGGGATCGTGACATGAAACCGCCCGACCATGCGGGTGAGCGGGCGGATGCGATCCAGCCTTTTCAGAAACGCCACCATCGCCGGGTGGTAGCGGTGGTGCATCGCCTCCATCACCACGCCGGGCAGGGCCGCGATCTCGCGCGCCTCCTCCGCGCTCATCGCAAACGGCTTCTCGATCAGCTGCACCTTGCCCATGCAGGCCCGCGCCGTCTCCAGATGCAGGGCGGGCGGCAGGGCGTTGTAGACAATGTCGATGTCGGCGCGCGCGCCAAGCTCCGCGTAGCTGTCGATCACATCGATTCCGTCCAACCCATGCTCGCGCGCATAGCTCCGCCCGCGTTCCACATCGCGGCAGGCGAGCGCCACAACGCGGCAGTCCTCGCGCTTCAGCGCAGGTGCAATGATCGCCTTTGGCGCAATCCGCGACGCGCCGAGCAGGCCGATCGTGTAGGTCGGACGGCTCACCTATGCTGCCTCATCCGCCCCGTAGGTCAGCTGCAGGAACACGTCCTCCAAGTCCGGCTGATCTGTGCGCAGATCGGCGATGGACAGGCCCGCCTCCTTCACCCGGCCAAGCAATCCGGTCACCGAATCGACGCCCTTCTGGTAGGTGATGACGAGGTTGCCGTCGTCGATGCGGGCGTCGAGATCGGCGAGTTCGCCCGGAACAGAGGTCACATCCGTCGTCGGCGTGATGACGAGCATGCGGCGGTCCATTCGGGACAGCAGGGAGCTTTTGGACTCATTGGCGACGATCCGCCCCTGGTGGATGATCGCGATCTGGTCGCAGAGCGCTTCCGCTTCCTCCAGATAGTGCGTGGTCAGGATCACGGTCGTGCCGCGCTCATGCAGGACCTGCACATAGTCCCAGAGCTGGCGGCGCAGCTCGATGTCCACGCCTGCCGTGGGCTCGTCGAGGATCAGCACGGGCGGATTGTGCACCAGCGCCTTGGCGATCAGCAGGCGGCGCTTCATGCCGCCCGAGAGCTGGCGCACATAGGCGTCGCGCTTGTCCATGAGGCCGAGCGCTTCGAGGATTTCCTCGGAGCGGCGCTCGCTCTTCGGCACGCCGTAATAGCCGGCCTGCAGCTCCAGCGCCTGCAGCGGCGTGAAGAAGACGTCCATCGCGATCTCCTGAGGCACGATGCCAATGGAGCTGCGCGCCGCGCGCGTCTCCGTCGTTATGTCGTGGCCGCAGATGCGTGCGATGCCGGACGTCTTGTTCACGAGGCCCGCGAGGATGTTGATCATGGAGGACTTGCCCGCGCCGTTGGGGCCGAGCAGGCCGAAGATCGAGCCACGCGGGATGACCAGATCGACCCCGTGCAGCGCCGTCTTGGCGGGCGCTTTCTTGGTCGCCGCATAGGTCTTGGTCAGGCCGATCAGCTCGACCGCGGGGGCGAGTTCCGTCATAGCGCTTGTCTCCATATCGCGCTCCGCTTAGACGGCGCATCCACGCTTCACAACGGAAACGCATTGCATGGCCGATAAGTCGCTCCCCGCCGAACTGCCCGCCTCCCAGGTCGAGGACGAACGCATCGTGGTGTCCACCAAATACGTCAAATGCGACGGCGGCGGCGGGCCGCTGGGCCATCCCGTGTCCTGGATGGACATGGGCGAGGAGAACCACGTGGTCTGCAAATATTGCGACCGTGAATTCGTGCTGGCCGCGAGCGCGGAAGCACACACCGGAACGCAGGCCAACACGTCAATGCTCGAGAAGTGAGCGGGACGGACTCGGGTTGGACGCTGGGAATACTCGGCGGCTCCGGCCTCTACGATATCGACGGGCTGGAGCGGCGCGAATGGGTGCGCATCGACACGCCCTGGGGCGAAACCTCCGACGAGATCCTGTTCGCGGAACTGCACGGCGTAAAGCTGCGCTTCCTGCCGCGCCACGGCCGCGGCCATGCGCTGTCTCCGAGCAGCGTCAACTACCGCGCCAATATCGATGCGCTCAAGCGCGCGGGTTGCACGGATGTGCTGTCCATCAGCGCGGTCGGCAGTCTGCAGGAGCCTTACGCGCCCGGCGACTTCGTGGCGGTCAACCAGTTCATCGACCGCACGCACCTCCGCGAGAGCAGCTTCTTCGGCCCCGGCTGCGTGGCGCATGTCAGCGTCGCGGACCCGGTGTGTTCGCGGCTGTCCGGGCTGGCGGCGGATGCGGCCGCGAGTGCGGGCGCGACGGTGCACCGCGCGCGGGACGGCGAGCACCTGACCTATCTCGCCATGGAAGGCCCGCAATTCTCCACCAAGGCCGAAAGCGCGCTCTACCGGTCCTGGGGCGCGGATGTCATCGGCATGACCAACATGCCCGAAGCCAAGCTCGCCCGCGAAGCCGAACTGCCCTACGCGACGCTCGCCATGGTGACCGACTATGACTGCTGGCATCCGGGTCATGCCAGCGTGGATGTGGCCAGCGTGATTGCCGTGTTGCAGGAGAACGCGGCCAAGGCGGCAGGCACCGTGCGCAAGCTCTGCGAGACGCTCGGCGGAACGGAGCGGACCTCGTGCCCGAGCGGGATCGAGACCGTGCTGGACGTCGCGATGATCACCGCGCCGGACGCGCGTGATCCGAAAGTGCTCGCGAAACTGGACGCGGTGGCGGGGCGGGTGCTGGGGTAGAGACTTTCCACACATCCCTCCCATCTCGCCGACTTGATCGGCGAGCCCATGGACGGATGTGTCGGTCGATCTGGTCTCAAGGGGGAGGGCGGCACCGGAACGCTTCGCGAATGCGCTCTCCGACAGTCCTGCACCATGGGC
>JAHDEU010000278.1 GCA_020628635.1 Hellea sp.
GGAACGCCAGGCGCTCAACACGGCGCTGGAGCTGGGCGATTCGGGTTATTGGTATTTCAACTTGGAAACCCGCGAGTTCCTCCTGCGGGCCGACGCGCTGAAGGCGCGGTTCACGCCGAATGGCCGTAACATGGAATCGATTACGTCCCTGAAAGAGCGCATCCACTCCGAGGACCGGCCCCGGGTGGAAGACAAGATCAAGGAATGCATCACCAAAAAAGCATCGGTCTCGATCGTCGCGCGCCTCATCGACGACAACCAGGATATCCATTGGCTCCGGTCGCACATCAAGCCCGAGCTCGACGAGACCAGCCGGGTGCGTTCGCTGATCTGCTATTTCACGGACATCACCTCGCAGCTGCGCGTGCAGGACGAGCTCCGCTCCGCGCAGGAACGCGCCGAGCGGGCTCTCAAGGGAAAGAACACGTTTCTCAGCCGCCTGTCGCACGAGGTCCGCACGCCCATGAACGCGGTGATCGGCATGGCGGACGCCCTGCTCCACCACCACAACGACCCGGCGATCAATCCTAAGCTGACGCTGATCCAGGACTCGGCGGAAAAGATCGTCAGGCTCGTGGACGAAACTCTGCAGCACTCGAAACTGGAAGAGGAAGAGATCGAGCTGAACCCGCGTGAAGCCTCGCCGGCGGAGGTGGTCACACAAGCCTGCGCCATGTGGACGGAACAGGCGGCGCGGACCGGTACGGAACTGAGGTGCACGGTCAAGGACGACGTTCCCGACGCCATGCTGTTCGATGATTTCCGCTTCGAGCAGTGCATCAACAACCTGCTCTCCAATGCGGTCAAATTCACTGAATCCGGGCGCGTCGATGTGGTGCTCGCTACCTCGGGCGGACCACAGTCTCGGCAGCTCGTTCTCGCCGTGCGGGACACCGGAATCGGCATGGACCCCGAACAGCTCAAGCACGTCTTCGTCCCCTACAAGCAGGGCGACAAGTCGATCAGCAGCCGGTTCGGCGGCACGGGGCTGGGCATGGCGATCACCAAGGACCTCGTCGAGCTCATGGGCGGGCGCATCACGGTCCGATCAGAGCCGGGACAGGGCACGATCTTTGTCGTCACCCTGCCCATGACGACACCCCAGGACACCAAAACGCTCGCCAACGCCTTGGTCGGCGACATCTTGCAGACCAGTCAACCGGCGGAGCCGTCCGACTACTCCGCCATGCGCGTTCTGCTCGTGGACGACAACAAGACCAACCACACCGTCGTCACCTCCCTGCTCGGCAGCCTCGTCGGCCACATCGAAACCGCCATGAACGGAGAGGAAGCGATCGATTGGCTGGAGCGCGACACCTTCGACATTGTCCTGATGGACATCCACATGCCTGTCATGGACGGCATCGAGGCCACGCTTGCGATCCGCAGCTCTCGCGCGCCCTATGCCGACGTGCCCATCGTGGCGCTCACCGCCGACCCCCAATACCAGCAGGCGCGGCTCTGCAAGAACATCGGGATGGACGACGCGCTCGCCAAGCCCATTCGCCTGACCAACCTGCTGCAGAGCTTCGATCGCGTCCAGTCCGCGGAGATGCAACACGCGGCATAACCTTGCCCGCGGCATCCGCCTTGACGGGGTGACATCGTCCGAGACGGGCGATAGCGTCCGGGCATGACTCGTTTGCTCCTGCTCTCATCCGCCCTGCTCGGAGCCGCCGCGCTGGCGGCCTGCAATAATGCCCAGACCGCATCCGCGCCCGACGCAGTCTGCTATTCCGGCGGGACGATCCACACCGCGGATGACGAACAGCTGCAGGTCGCGGCCGTCGCGACCACCGGTGACCGTATCGCCTATGCGGGCGAGGACGCCGGCGACTGGTGCCCGGCCGGAGCGGAGCGCGTCGATCTGGCGGGCGGCGCGATGTATCCGGGCCTGACCGACGCCCACGCCCACCTCATCGGCATCGGCAAGCGAGAGATGGAATTCGACCTGACGGGCGTGGCGTCCGTCAAGGAACTACAGGACCGCCTGCGCGCGGTCGCGGCGGAGACGCCGAGCGGCGAGACCATCTTCGGCGATGGCTGGATCGAGACATTCTGGCCGGAGAACCGCTTTCCCAATCGGGACGATCTCGACGACGTCACGCGCGACCATCCGGTCATCCTGCAACGCTCCGACGGCCACGCCATGGTCGTGAACTCGGCCGCCCTGCGCGCCGCGAAGATCAACGCCGACACGGAGAACCCGTTTGGCGGCGCCATCAACCGCGATGCGGACGGCCGCGCCACCGGCATGCTGATCGACAACGCGCAGGACCTCGTGGCCGACCAGATACCGGCGATGGACAAGGCCGCCCGCACGGAAGCATTCCGGCTTGGCTCCGAACTATACGCCTCGCGCGGCTGGACCAACATCCACTCCATGAGCGTGGAAGCCGACAATGTCCCGCTTATCAACGATCTGTCGAGGGACGGCGTGATCAAGCTGCGCGTCTACAACTCCATCGGCCTGCCGGAACGCCGCGCGACGGACCGGGTCAGCTCCATGCGCGCGGGCGACGAAGACTCGCCCCACGTCGTGACCCGGGCCGTAAAGCTCTATGCCGACGGCGCGCTCGGCTCGCGCGGGGCGGCCCTGCTCTCGCCATACGAGGACGACCCGGAAAACTCGGGCCTGATGACACTCGACCACGACACGGCCATCCCGATCTTCGTCGCCGCTCTGCGCAACGGTGTGCAGGTCAACACCCATGCGATTGGCGATGCGGGCAACAAGGCGGTGCTCGACTGGTATGAGGAGGCGTTCTCGCTCGTCCCACCCAGCGAGCGCGCGGTACGCAACCCGCGCTGGCGCATCGAGCACAGCCAAATTCTCGATGTCGCCGACATACCACGCTTCAAGGCCCTGGGCGTCATTCCGTCCATGCAGCCCTCCCATGCCATCGGAGACCTGCACTTTGCCGTGGACCGTCTTGGGCCGAACCGGCTCAAGGGCGCCTATGCGTGGCGCGCACTGATCGACAGTGGCTCGCGCATAGCCGGCGGCTCTGACGCGCCTGTCGAGGTCGGCGATCCGCGCATCGAGCTCCACGCCGCCATGCAGCGCACCGACCTGAAAGGGTATAGCAACGAGAATTGGGGCCGCGATCAGGTCGTCAGCCCGCAGGAAGCGCTCAAGATGTTCACGCTCTGGCCGGCCTATGCCGCGTTCCAGGAGGACGATCTCGGTTCCATCGAAGTCGGCAAGAAGGCCGATTTCAGCATCTTCGACCGCGACATGCTGGACCCGGCCGTCGAGCCGATGGACGCGCAAGCCGTGATGACCGTGGTGGACGGCGCGGTGATTTTTGAGCGGTGAAGGCCGAATTTTCCAGACTACCGCGTGATCCCATGAAACTGGCAGGAAGTTGCTTGAACGAGATTGGAGAACCGGCTCCGATTCCGGTTTAGGCCGTTTTGCTAAAAACAACTCCTCCCCTCTTAGGGGAGGTGGCCCGCCGCAGGCAGGGTCGGAGGGGTAA
>JAHDEU010000279.1 GCA_020628635.1 Hellea sp.
AGCCGCGGGGCTACGCACCGCAGGGCCAGGGTTACGCCCAGCAGCCGCTCGCCGGCGCGCCCACGGGCCGCCGCGGCGCCGCACGCCGTCGACGCTAGGTCAGTCGTGCCGTAAGTTGGATGACAGCACTCCAGTCGCCATCAAACAGCGCGTAACAAAGTCCTAGAAACGCCCCGACATGGCGACATGAGCGCGGTCGACCATGGCAATCATGGATGTCGACATCCAAAGGCTGAAATACTCGACAAGCGATAAGCGGGCGACATCACCCAACGCATCCAGATCGTCGGGTCGTGTGTACACGCACCACACGCATACGGCCAGCGCGAGCGTCGCTATGATCGCGGCGCGCCACAGAAGCGACTTCAGAATACTCAACCTGATCTTCGCTCGGAATGCGTCCGAGGAACAGGACGGTGACCGGACACCGAGATAGGGACTGTTCCAACCCGTCTCGCTCCCTCGCGACTCGTCGCGGTAGATCCAAATCAGGATGATGACGCCCGATGCCAGGAGGACAATGTTCGGCACGAGTCCCATGCCACCCGACCCTGCTGGCGCGCCCTACAGCGCCTCGGCGAGGCGCATGGCGGCGGGTGTCAGGATCACGATGAACAGCACGGGCAGGAAGCACAGGATCATGGGCACCGTCAGCTTGGCGGGGAGTGAGGCGGCCTTCTTCTCGGCGGCCATCTGGCGCAGCATGCGGTTCTCCGTGGCCATGGTGCGCAGCGTTTCGCCCAGCGGCGTACCGTACCGCTCCGATTGCACCAGGGCGGTTGCGACCGATTTGATGCCGACATGGTTGTTGCGCCGCGCGAGGTTTTCATAGGCGACGCGGCGCGACGACAGATAGGACAGCTCGGCCGTGGTCAGTTGGAATTCCTCGGCCAGCTCGACCGAGTTTTCCGCGAGCTCATCCGCCACGCGACCGAAGGCGAGCTCCACGGACATGCCGGACTCCACGCAGATCAGCAGCAGGTCGAGCGCGTCGGGAAAGACTTCCATGATGGAGTTCAGGCGCTTGGTGGCCTTGTTCTTCAGCAGGATGCCCGGCAGGTAGTATCCGAACGTGGTGAGCGCGAGCGTGCCGGCCGCGCGCTGTGTCATGGACCAGCCAGGCCCGTTGAGCAGCACGAGGAAGAACAGGCCGAAGGCCAGCCCCGCCAGCGGCAGGACCAGCTTCATGAGGTAGAACCGGTAGATCGGCGCCTGGCCGCGCAATCCGGCCTGGGCGAGCTTGTCGCGCAGATCGGACGCTTCGAGCAGCTTCTCCAGACTGAAGCGGTCCACGATGTCGCGCGCCCGGCCCTTGCTTTCGTTGCGCAGGCTGGTCTGGCTTTCCAGCGCGGCCATGCGGCTCTGACGCATGGTGTCGCGCGCATTGGCGACCGATTCCATCCGCTTCTTGAGCTTGTCGCCTTCCAGCAGCGGGGCGACGAGGACATAGAGCGTCACGCAAAACGATACGGTGACCGCCAGGTAGATGAGCGTGGACAGGAATTCGGCTGATGAACCACCCATGGCGAACCCCTAGAACTTGAAGTTGATCATTTTGCGCATCCACACGACGCCGACGATCATCATGATGCCGCCGATCATCATGTTCTTCTGTCCGCGATCCGTGGTGAACAGCTCCGCCATGTAATCCGGCGACAGGATGGAGACGAGCACGCCCACGACGATGGGCATGGCGCCGATGATCATGGCGGACATCTTGGCTTCGGCCGACAGCGCCTTGATCTTCTCCACCAGCTGTTTGCGGCCGCGCAGCACGTTGGACAGGTTGGCGAGCGACTCGCCGAGATTGCCACCCGACGTCTTCTGGATGTTCAGCACGGTCGCGAAGAAGTTGACCTCCGGCGTGGGCATGCGCTCATACATCTGCTCCAGGCAGACCTCGACGGGGATGCCGACGCTTTCGCCCTCCACCACGCGGCGGAATTCCGTTGCCATGGGCTCCGGGCTCTCATGGGCGATGATCTTCAGGCAGTCGCCCAGCGGCAGGCCGGTGCGCACGCCGCGCACGATGATGTCCATGCCGTCCGCGAACTGTTCGGTGAACTTCTTCTGGCGCTTGTTGATGGCCGTGCCGAGAATGAAGCGCGGTAGGCCGAAGCCCGCGACGAAGCCGCCGCCGGCAACGACGGGCAGCGGCGCGCCCATCACGAAGAGCAAGCCCGTCGCGACGACTGCAAGTATCAGCGAGATGGTGGTGAACTTGGACGGCTCCACGGACCAGTCAGCCTGGATCAGGCGGGATTCCAGCGACTTGGCCTTTTTCTTTTTCTGCTTCTGGCGCTCTTCCAGCTTGCCGAGCGTTTCCTCGATCTGCTTGCGGCGCGAACCCTGGTCGTCCTGTTTCAGCCTGTCGCGCAGGGAGCCGCGCACCGAGGTTTGGCCGGTGAGTTCGCGCACGCGCGAGCTGTTGGCCGACCCGCCGCCGCCGAGCAGCAGAAGGCCGAGGATGCCGACCATGCCAGCCCCTGCAATGGCGATGATGAGCTGCTGGTCCATGCCCTACCCGCCCGCTTCATCGAGGGCCTGGGCTAGGTCCTTTTCGAGGTTGAAGTAGCGCGCACGGTCCCAGAAGGCCGGGCGGGCGATGCCAGTGGACTTGTGCTCGCCGATGATGTTGCCGTTGGCGTCTTCGCCGTCCATCTCGTATTTCAGGAGGTCCTGGGTGACGATGACGTCGCCTTCCATGCCGATCACCTCGGTGATGTGGGTGATGCGGCGCGAGCCGTCGCGCAGGCGGGTGGCCTGCACCACGACATCGACGGAGCCGACGATCATCTCGCGGATCGTGCGCGCGGGCAGCGAGAAGCCGCCCATGGTGATCATGGATTCCAGCCGCGACAGGGCCTCGCGCGGGCTGTTGGCGTGCAGCGTCCCCATCGAGCCGTCGTGACCCGTGTTCATGGCCTGGAGCAGGTCGAAGGCTTCCGGGCCACGCACCTCGCCCACGATGATCCGCTCGGGGCGCATGCGCAGGCAGTTCTTCACGAGGTCGGCCATGGTGACCTTGCCCTTGCCCTCGAGATTCGGCGGACGCGTTTCCAAGCGCACGACATGCGGCTGCTGCAGCTGCAGTTCGGCCGCGTCTTCGCAGGTGATGATGCGCTCGTCCGGGTGGATAAAGCCGGTCAGGCAGTTCAGCAGCGTCGTCTTGCCCGAACCCGTGCCGCCGGAGATGACGATGTTGCACTGGCAGGCGCCGATGATCTGCAGCACCTTGGCCCCGGCGGGCGAGATGGACTTGAAGTTCACGAGGTCGGCCAGCGTCAGCTTGTCCTTCTTGAACTTACGAATGGTCAGCGCGGGCCCGTCGATCGACAGCGGCGGCGCGATGACGTTGACCCGCGAGCCGTCCAGCAGGCGCGCGTCGCAGATCGGGCTGGCCTCGTCCACGCGGCGGCCGACCTGGCTCACGATGCGCTGGCAGATGTTCATCAGCTGCTGGT
>JAHDEU010000280.1 GCA_020628635.1 Hellea sp.
AGTAGTCCAGCTGGTCCGGCAGGCGCAGGCCTTCGTCACGGCGGAAGGCGTCGATGTCGCGCTGCTGCCGCTCCAGATAACCGGCATAGATTGCGTGGATCTCGGCGAAGCGTTTGGCACGCGGGGAGAGGGCGTCCAGCTCCGGAAAGACCGGCGCGAGCGTGTCCACGTCGAAGTCGGGATAGGCGAGCAAGTCCGCAATGCTGCGCGGCTGGCCATCCTGGTTCACGGACAGACCCGCAGCCTTGAGTGTGGTCGGGCTTGCGGTCGTGGTCGTGATCAGTTCGCGTGCAGCCTCGAATTCCGAGTGTTTCACGTGAAACATCTCCGTGCGTTCATGCCCGGCCAATCCGAGTTCGATCGCCTTCGGTGTCAGGCGCATATCCGCATTATCCGCGCGCAGATGCAGGCGATACTCCGCGCGACTGGTGAACATGCGGTAGGGTTCTGTGACGCCTGTCCGCGTCAGGTCGTCGATCATCACGCCGATATAGGCCTCGCTCCGATCCAGCACGAGCGGCGCGCGGCCCTGGCTTGCGAGGGCGGCATTGGCGCCCGCGATGAGCCCTTGCGCCGCCGCTTCCTCATATCCGGTCGTGCCGTTGATCTGTCCCGCCAGATAGAGGCCGGGCAGGGCCTTGGTCTCCAAGGTCAGGCGCAGCTCTCTCGGGTCGACATAGTCATACTCGATGGCATAGCCATAGCGCTGCACCTCGACCTGCTCGAGGCCGGGAATGGTGCGCAGGAAAGCGTCCTGCACCTCGGCAGGCAGGCTGGAGCTGATGCCATTGGGATAGACCGTGTCGCCGTCAGGATTGCCGGGCAGGCCTTCCGGCTCGAGGAAAATCTGGTGGCGGTCGCGGTCGGCGAAGCGCACGACCTTGTCCTCGATGGACGGGCAGTAGCGCGGGCCCTTTCCGGCGATGGCGCCGCCGTAAACCGCTGATTTATCTATGTTATCGGCGATAACCGCATGGGTGCGCGCATTGGTGTGGGTAATGCCGCACTCGATCTGCGGAACCGTGATCCGGTCGGTGAGGAAGGAGAAGGGGACAGGCTCGTCATCCGCGGGCTGCATGTCGAGCCCGGACCAGTCAATAGACGACAGCCGCAGCCGCGCGGGCGTGCCGGTCTTCAGCCGACCCATGCGCAGGCCAAGCCCGTAGAGCCGCTCGGACAGGCCCACGCTCGGCGGCTCGTCCCAGCGCCCGGCTTCCGTCTGCTCGTGGCCGACATGGATAACGCCCTTGAGGAACGTGCCCGTGGTCAGCACGACGCGCTGAGCCGCGAATGCGCGACCGTCCTCGGTGCGCACGCCGAAGAGCCGCCCGCCCTCCACGATCAGGTCGTGCGCTGCCGCCTCGATGACGGTGAGGTCAGCCTGCCCCGCGATTTCCGCCTGCATGGCCACCTTGTAGAGATGGCGATCGCTTTGCGTGCGCGGACCCTGCACGGCCGGGCCCTTGCTCCGGTTGAGCAGGCGGAACTGTATGCCGGACTGGTCGGCCACGCGGCCCATTACCCCGCCCAGCGCGTCGATCTCGCGCACGAGGTGGCCCTTGCCCAGCCCGCCAATCGCCGGGTTGCAGCTCATCTCGCCGATCGTGTCCGCGCGGTGCGTCAGCAGCAGCGTGTTGGCGCCCAGCCGCGCTGACGCGCAAGCCGCGTCGCAGCCCGCATGGCCGCCGCCGATGATGATGACATCATAATCCATGGGCGCGATATAGGGGAGTGCAGGCCGGATGGGGAGGGGGCTTGGCAGAGCCGCATGCAAGCGTTACTGTGTAACATGCGCTTCGTTCTCGGAATTCTCGCCGTATTGCTCGTCTCCATCACGGATGCACGGGCTCAACTCGATGTCCGCTACCATCGTGTCGAGGACGCAGCACCGCCGCACAGCCTGTTGCGCATCACAAGCGTAGACGGCGAGCCACTGCCCGACACGTTAGACCACGGCATCTATCTCGATAGCGACTCGGCCTTCACCGTCGATGATGGCTGCCGTCGGCGCCGCGGGAACTATGGCGGCTTCATGTTCCAGCACGATGCGCTGCGCGTCGCCGAGACAGTGCCCATGCCGGAGCGCGCCGATTGCGAACTCGGTGGCGAGCTGCAGCGCATCCAGGCCGCCTATGACGCTCTGCTCGACCAATATGCAGAGTTCTCCGTCACCAGAACCAACGATGTCCGCATGCGCGGTGTGCAGTCCAGCAAGACGCCGGACGGCGTGCACTGGTCCCGTGTCGGGCCGGAGATCGTCCTGACCCGCTCCTCGCCCAAAAATTCCGAGGTCCCGCCGCAGGGCCGCATGCGCCTGCGCACGGCCACGGGGCTGACGCCGTTCCCGCCTTTTGCATCAGATGCCTGGGTGGAGTTCCGCTACAACCAGATCGTGGGCTTCGATGGATGCGCCTTTTCCGACCGACCGCTGACACGCAGCATCGATGGCTGGCAGGTCGGGCCGGACCGGCTCTCCGCCGAGGTCGACTGCGAAGACACATCTGTCCGCCATGCCGCGCGGGAAGCGATCGAGCGGCTGACGGCAGGCGCGCGGGAAAGAACAGCAGGCGCACTCATCGTGGAAGACCGGTTCGGCTTTTCGGAGTTCACGAGGGACGAGACGGAGCGCAATGTGCAGCCCAGCGCTTTCCCACCGGGCCACAGCTGGACGCGTCGCGGTGACGAGGCCGACGATCTGGAAGCGTTGCGAATATCCGACAAGGGCATAGCAAACTGGGACGGCAAGGGCTGCAACTTCCAGGACTTCGCTATCGTTCAGGACGGTCGCCGCGTGGCCTTTGTGAGTACTCCGCAGCCGCCGGAGTTCAGTCTTTGGGATCTGGGTGCCAACTGCCCGGACGCCGCTCCCTTGCCGGATGCCCTGTCAGAGACGCTGCGACTGTCAGAGGACGGCCAGACCCTGACGCGCTGGAACAGCGACACGCGGGAATGGACCGTGTTTCTCACGCGGGAGCCGATGCAGGGTCTGGACACGCTATGGGGGCGAAAGCTGACTTTGGTCGAGGCGACGGGACTGTCGGATGAGCAGTTGAGCAATCCAAGACCCCACGGCCCACCCCGTCCGGTCACGCTGACCCTGCACACGAACCGCATGCAGGCCTTCGACGGCTGCAATCGGGGCACGGGCAACATAGTCATGGCGGGAGGCCGCCTGCATCTGCGCGGATGGGGCCAGACGGTGGCAGGGTGCGGCAAGAGCCGGGAACCCCTGTCCGACGCGCTGTTTCGCGTGTTCGATGACGACGCGCGCTATACGGTCACGAACGATGAATTGCGTGTGGAAAGCGCGGACGGCGTGTCGGTCTTTCGCGACCTGTCCGCCGACTGACTACTTGCCCACGCAGAACTGGCTGAAGATGCGGTCAAACACTTCCTCTATGTCGGAGCGGCCAGCGAGTTCGTCGATGGAGCGCAGGGCGC
>JAHDEU010000281.1 GCA_020628635.1 Hellea sp.
CTGTTCGCTCGGGGTCAGATAGGGGCGGCTGGATCGATAGACGACGACCGAATGCGCTGGAATGTGCCGCTGGTGAAGCGGTGCGGTGGAGAGCTGCACGATCAGGTTCGGCAGGGGCGGCACCGGCTCACTGCCCCGGTTGTACATGACGATGACCGAGCCGTGCCCGGCCACCGTCAGGCACAGGCCGAGACAGGGCAGCGCCGGGTCGTGCCAGTCGGCCTCCGTCATCGCGTCGCCGTCTGCGCGAAGCCACTGCACGTCGGGCACGCCGTTGTCGCTTGGCTGGCCGTGCAGGAACTCGCTCTGGCGGAAATGCGGGAGCTCGCGGCGCAGGCGGATCAGCGCGCGCGTCCAGTCGCGCAGCTCCTCGTCCTGCTCCGACCAGTCGAGCCAGGTCGTGGCGTTGTCCTGGCAATAGGCATTGTTGTTGCCGCCCTGGCTGTGGCCGGACTCGTCGCCCGCCAGGATCATCGGCGTGCCTTGGGAGAGGATCAGCGTGGCGAGCATGGCCTGCTTGCGCGCGCGCCGGGCGGAGGTGATGTCCGGGTCGTCGGTCGGGCCCTCCACGCCCATATTGTCCGAAATGTTGTGGTTGTGCCCGTCGCGATTGTCCTCGCCGTTCGCGTGGTTGTGCTTGCCCGAATAGCTCACCGTGTCGTGCAGGGTGAAGCCGTCATGGGCGGAGACGAAATTGACGGAACTCCAGGACGGGCGGTTGTCATGGTCGAAGGTCTCGGCCGAGCCCAGCAACGCGCCAGCAAGCTCGCGATGCGCGCCGTCGTCTCCGCGCCAGAAGCTGCGCACGGTATCGCGGTAGCGGTCATTCCACTCGGCCCACGGTTTCGGAAACTGCCCCAACTGGTAGCCGCCCTCGCCGATGTCCCACGGCTCGGCGATCAGCTTGAGCTGCGACAGCACCGGATCGTCGCGCACTGCCCGAATGAACGCACCGTCCGTGTTCACGGCGTGAGGCTCGCGCAACAGCGTCGGGGCGAGGTCGAACCGGAAGCCGTCCACGCGCATCTCGGTCGCCCAATAGCGCAAGCTCTCCAAGGTGAGTTCCAGCACGCGCGGATGTCTCATGTCGAGCTGGTTTCCCGTGCCGGTCGGGTTGGCGTAGAAGCGGCGGTCCTCGGCCAGCACGTAGTAGCTGGCATTGTCGATGCCGCGATAGGACAGCGTCGGGCCGAGATGCCACGTCTCCGCCGTGTGGTTGTAGACGACGTCCAGAATGACCTCGATGCCCGCCGCGTGGAGCGCCCGCACCGCGCGCTGCACGGCGTCCCGGTCCGGGCCGAGATAGGCATTGTGCGGCGCGAAATAGTTGATCGGGTTGTAACCCCAATAGTTGGACAGCCCCAGCGGCGGGAGGTGCGGCTCATCAGTGAAACTCTGCAGCGGCAACAGTTCCAGCGCGGTGACGCCGAGATCGGTGAGGTGGTCGATGACGGCGGGCTCGGCCAGCGCGGAGATCGTCCCGCGCAAGCCTGCCGCCACGCCGGGGTGCAGCTTGGTCAGCCCCTTCACATGGGCTTCGTAGATGACCGTGTCGGCCCAGTCCGTGTCCGGCTTCGCGTCCCCGCCCCAGTCGAATTCTGGTTCGCCGACGACCGACTTCGGCACATAGGGCGCGCTGTCTAGTGTGGAGAACGACAGGTCCTCCTCCGGGCTGTTCCGGTCATAGCCATAGAGCGCGTCGTGCTGGATGATCTCGCCGTGGAGCCGCTTGGCATAGGGGTCGATGAGGAGCTTGTTCGCGTTGAAGCGGTGGCCGTCATGCGGCGCGTAGGGGCCGTCGACGCGAAAGCCGTAGAGCGCGCCCGCCTGCAGGCCCGGCACGAAGACGCTCCACACATCGCCGTTGCGCGATAGCGCGATGCGGTCCGTTTCCTCGCGGCCATCCGCGCTGAACAGGCACAGCGTCACGGCCGTGGCGTGGGCGGAGAACAGCGCGAAATCGACGCCGTCCGCGCGCACCGAATTGCCGAGCGGGGTGGTCATCAGAGGCTCTCGTAGAGCTCCCGATACTCTCGCGCGGAACTCTCCCAGCCCACATCCTGCGCAAAGCAGTTGGCGACCATGGCGTCCCAGCTCGGGGTGTCGCGGTAGAGTGCGAATGTGCGCTGGACGGCGTTGTAGAGCATATGTGCATTGACCGGCGCGAACTGCACGCCCGTCGCCGCGCCCGCGCTCACCGCCATGGGGCTCGCATCGATCACCGTGTCGTTCAGCCCGCCGACGCGGCCCACGACCGGAACCGTGCCGTAGCGCATGGCGCAGAGCTGGGTCAGGCCGCAGGGCTCGAACCGCGACGGAATGAAGATCGCGTCCGCGCCCGCTTGCAGCCGATGGGCGAGCGGTTCGTCATAGCCGATGGTGACAGACACTTCCGTGGGGTGGCGCGCAGCCGCCTCCAGGAAAGCCGCCTCGATAGCGGCATCGCCCGATCCGAGCAGGGCGAGCTGCCCGCCCTCATTGACGAGCGCGTCCGTCATGCCGGCCAGCAGGTCGAGCCCCTTTTGCGTCGTCAGCCGCGACACGACGGTGAAGAGCGGTGCGTCCGCGTCCACCCGCAGGCCGAGCGCCTCCTGCAGGGCGCGCTTGTTCTGCGCCTTGCCGGCGGCATCAGAATAGGGATGGGCGAGGGCTGGGTCGGCGGCCGGGTCCCACACGGCGAGGTCGATGCCGTTGAGGATCCCCGACAGATCGTCGCTGCGCGCGCGCAACAGCCCGCCAAAGCCCATGCCGCCCTCATCCGACTGGATTTCCAGCGCGTAGCTCGGGCTCACGGTGGTGATGTGATCAGAAAAGGCGATGCCCGCTTTCAGAAAGCTGACCTGGTCCCAATATTCCAGGCCGTCGCGCGAGAAATAGCCGGATGGCAGCAGCAGTTCCTCCATCAGCGATTTGGGAAACAGGCCCTGAAAGGCGAGATTGTGTATGGTCAGCACGGATTTCACGGATGATTCGAAAGACCGGAGATAGGCCGCCGCCAGCCCCGCCTGCCAGTCATGGGCATGCAGCACGTCAAAGCCCGGGCCCTTGATCCGCCCATCGGCCAGCGCCGCCGCGATGCGCGCAAAGGCGGCGAAGTTGATCCCGTTGCCCGCACGGTCGCGGCCATCCGCGTCCAGATAGGGGTTGCCCTGGATGTCGAAGAGATGTGGCGCGTCGAGCGCCATGACGGACAGCCCCGTTCCGGTCGTGCCCGAAACGAGCTTCGCCTCTCCGCCCGCGAGCTCGCCCAGCCTGGTGTATGTTTTCTTTTTCGACAGCCCCGACAGCACGCCAGGGAAGCCGGGAAGAAAGACCGTGACATCGAGCCCTTCGCGCTCGAGCGCCAGCGGCAGGGCGCCGACGACATCCGCCAAGCCGCCGGTCTTGATGAGGGGGAAACATTCGGAGGCGGCGAATAGGATGCGCATGGGTGGGGTCTTA
>JAHDEU010000282.1 GCA_020628635.1 Hellea sp.
CCGGAAAGGGGAGGTGGGCTTGTGGAGCGAAGCGACGCAAGGTCGGAGGGGTGACAAAACAAAGTGCCGCGCCCCGCGCGCCCTTCTAGTCTGCCCGATAAACGACCCGCCCACCTTTGATCGTCATCCGCACCCGCCCCGTCATCCGCCGGCCATCGAAAGGCGTATTCTTGCTGCGCGACAGCAGCGTCTCGCTGTCCAGCACCCATGGCTCGTGCTCGCTGAACAGGACGATGTCTGCAGGCGCGCCGACGTCCAGCCGTCCGCCGGGCAGTCCGAGCAGCTCGGCAGGCGCAACCGTCACCGCGCGCAGGAAGGCCATGAGATCGAGCTCGCCCTCGGAGGCGAGCTTCAGCCCGACGGGCAGCAGCAGTTCGAGCCCGACGGCGCCGGACGCGGCCTCGGCAAAGGGCAGGCGTTTGCGGCCGGCGCTCTGGGGATCGTGGTCGGACACGACGATGTCGATCGTGCCGTCCTCGACACCGCGCAGCAGGGCCTGGCGGTCGCGTTCCTCGCGCAGGGGCGGGTCGAGTTTGGCGAAGGTGCGGTAGTCGCCGATGTCGAGCTCGTTGAGCGCGAGGTGGTTGATGGAGACAGAGGACGCGACCTCGATGTCGCGGGTCTTCGCCCGGCGCAGGCTCTCGACGGTCTCTGCCGCGGAGACCAGATCGACCAGCAATCGGCCGCCGGTCAGCTCGGCCAGGGCGATGTCGCGCTCGGCCATCATGCGCTCCGACACGCTGGGCGCGGACGCCAAGCCGAGGCGGGCGGAGACGTCGCTCTCATGCGCGCAGGTGCCTGCGGACATGGCAGGCGTGACGGGCGCGTTGGACAGCAGGGCGTTGAAGGTCGCGCTGTAGCTCATCAGGCGGCGCATGACCTGCGCGTCCTCGACCGGCGTGGGGCCGGACGCGAACATGACGGCACCCGCGTCGCTCATCAGGCCGATTTCCGTCATTGTGCGGCCGTCGAGGCCCTTGGTCAGCGCGCCCGCGACGTGGACATCGATGTCGAGCTGATCGCCCTTGCGCGCGATGAACTCGACGAGGGACAGGTCGTCGATGATCGGATCGGTCTGGGGCTGGACCACGATCTGTGTGACGCCGCCAGCGAGGGCCGCGCGGGCAGCCGATGCGAGGGTTTCGCGGTTTTCCTGCCCTGGCTCGCCCGCCTTGACGCGCGCGTCGATGAGGCCGGGTGCGCAAGACAGGCGGGAGCCGTCGATGATCTCGCCGCGGATGGGTGCGTCCGGGCCGAGCGCGGCGATCCTGCCGTCCTCGATCAGGACGTGGCCGCGCTCGTCACGGCCCGACGCCGGGTCCATGATGCGGATGTCGGTGATCGTGAGAGCGGTCATCGGATGCCCTCCGACAATGCGTGGAGGATGGCCATGCGCATGGCGACTCCGGCCGCGACCTGCTGCGTGATCAGTGACACGTCGGGATCGTCCGCGACGCTCGAGCTGATCTCCACGCCGCGGTTCATCGGGCCGGGATGCATGACGACGCAGCCCGGCTTGGCGTATGCGAGCTTGGCGCGGTCGAGGCCGTAATAGTGGAAATATTCGCGCTGGCTCGGCACGAACGCGCCGCTCATCCGCTCCAGCTGCAGGCGCAGCATCATGACCGCGTCGCAGCCCTGCAGTCCGGAGCGCATGTCGTGGAAGACCTCGACGCCCCATTGGTCGGCGTCGGTCGGAATCAAGGTCGGCGGCCCGACGAGCCGGACTTCCGCGCCGAGCATGTTGAGCAATTTGATATTGGAGCGCGCCACGCGGGAGTGGAGGATGTCGCCGCAAATAGCGAGGCGGATGCCGGAGAAATCGCCGTCGAAGGCCTGGCGCAAGGTCAGCGCGTCGAGCAGCGCCTGGGTCGGGTGGGCGTGCATCCCGTCGCCCGCATTGATGACCGAGCAGCCGACCTTCTGCGCGAGCAGGCTCGGCGCGCCGGAGCTGCCATGGCGCACGACCAGCAGGTCCGGGTTCATGGCGTTGAGCGTGGCGGCCGTGTCGAGCAGGGTTTCGCCCTTCTTAACGGACGATGTGCCGACCTGCATGGAGATGACGTCCGCGCCGAGCCGCTTGCCCGCGAGCTCGAAGGATTTCTCCGTGCGGGTGGAGTTCTCGAAGAAGAGATTGATGAGGGTCTTGCCGGACAGCAGCTCCCTCGGGCCGTGCTTCTGCGTCTCGACGTCGGAGTAATGCGCGCCCAGCGCCAGCAGGTTCTCGATGTCGGCGCGGTGGAAATCGGAAATGTCGAGGCAGTGGCGACGGGTGAACGCATATCCTTCGAATGGCTGCAAGGTCTCGTCTCCGGGCAAACTGACGAGCGCTTACGCGGCGCGTCCTAGCTGCGCAACCGGTCTAGCACGCCTTGCAGGATATAACTCGCCGCGAGGCTGTCGACCTGCTCCGCGCGGCGCTTGCGGCTCACATCCGCCGCGATCATGTCGCGGGTGACGGCGGCGGTGGAGAGGCGCTCGTCCCACATGAAGATGGGCACATCCTGCAGCCGCATCAGATTGGCGCAGAAGTCGCGCACGGACTGCACGCGCGGGCCGGCGCTGCCGTCCATGTTCAGCGGCAGGCCGACGATGAGGGCGGTCGCTTCGTTCTTTGCGTAGAGGTCCAGCAGCTGCGTTGCGTCCGGCGTGAACTTCTTGCGCCGGATGGTGGTCAGCGGCGTGGAGATCAGCCGCGTGCGGTCGCTGATGGCCAGGCCCAGCGTCTTGGTGCCGGGGTCGAGGCCAAGCAGAGGGCCGGATGTTGCGGCGAGGGTGTCGAGGTCGATCAGGGCCATCAGGCAAACACCAAGGTCATGACGATGGGCATGGCGACCGTGAGCGCGGCGATGACGCCCAGCACGACTCGCACCCACCGGGCGGGAAAGCGCCGCCATAGCACGGCGACGCAGGCGAGCACGACCGCCGCTTCCAGCCACATGAACCAGCCCGCGCCCGCGCTGCTGTCCCAATAGGAGACCGGGCTGTGGAAGCGCCAATCGGAGAGCGGCCAGAGATGGCGGTAGGCGTCGTCCGTGTGGACAGGAAAATCGAAAGCGATGTGCAGCAGCCCGGCGAGGCAGACCATGAGCAGGGCATCCGCCCAGCCACGGCCGCGTTGCCACAGCGCGAGAGCGGACAGCGCGCCGAGCACGACGATGCTGTTGAACGGCGCGATCAGCGTTTGCATGAACGGCGCGAAGTAGAGTTCGCGCCACAGTGTCTGGCCGTCGGTCTGCAGGACGAACATATGCCAGCCGCCCCAGACGAAGATGGGGATGTCGGGCAGCAACGCGCCGAACAGGACCCAGCGGTTGCGGACGCGCTCGCCCCGGCGGGCGAGCACGGCCAGTCCGATCAGGGCGTGTGTGGTCGTGTTCACGGCCCCGCGCTTCGCGTGTGGGCGAGGC
>JAHDEU010000283.1 GCA_020628635.1 Hellea sp.
CCTGAAAGGGGAGGTGGCCGACGCGCGCAGCGCGAGGTCGGAGGGGTGACGCAACCAGAAAGCCGCGCGAAGCGCGCCCCTATCCGAGGCTGCGCCCAATATTCAAAAACTTCGCCCGCCGCGCCTCCACCAGCGCTTTCGGCTCTATCGCCGACAGCCGGTCGAGTTCCGCCGCGATCGTCGCGCCGACCCGCTTGGTCGCCTCTGCCGGCGCGCGGTGCGCCCCGCCCAGCGGTTCCTTCACGATGCCGTCCACGACGCCCAGCCGCAGCAGGTCCTGGGCCGTGATCTTCATCGCCTTGGCCGCGTCCTGGGCTCTGGCCCCGTCGCGCCACAGGATCGACGCGCAGCCTTCCGGCGAGATCACCGAGTAGATCGAGTGCTCCAGCATCAGCACGGAATCAGCCGTCGCGATCGCCACCGCCCCGCCCGAGCCGCCCTCGCCCGTGATGACGGACACGAACGGAACCGTCAGCGACAGGCCCGCATCGATGGAGCGCGCAATGGCTTCGGCCTGTCCGCGCTCTTCCGCGCCGCGCCCCGGATAGGCGCCGGCCGTATCCACGAAGCTGACGACCGGAAGCCGGAAGCGCTCGGCCAGCCGCATCAGCCGCACGGCCTTTCGGTAGCCTTCGGGCTGCGCCATGCCGAAATTGTGGTGCAGGCGCGTCTCAAGATCCGTGCCCTTCTCATGCCCCAGCACGACGACGGAGCGCCCTCTGATCTTGCCCGGACCGCCCAGCAGCGCGTGGTCGTCGCCGAACTGCCGGTCGCCGGCCAGCGGCGTGTAGTCGGTCACCAGATCGCGCACATAGTCGGAAAAATGCGGCCGCCCCGGATGGCGCGCGACCTGCGTCTTCTCCCACGGGCCCAGCTTGGCGTAGAGCTTTTTCAGCTCCGCATCGGACCGCGCGCGCGCCGCGACCAGCGCATCGCCTTCGAGCGTTTCCGCCTGTTGGTCCAGCTCCGCGACGGAGCGTTCGAAATCCAGATAGGTTCGCGACATCGGGCGGCGGTATAGCGGCGTGGGACGGGATGTGAAGGGAAGTCTCCCCTCCTCTTTCCCGCCTATACCCGGTAGTCGCGCACCGTGATCGAATGGCCGTAGCGTTGCACGAAGCGCCGTTTGATGCGGCGCTCCCAGCCTGCTCTGGGTCCCGACAGCTCGGCTTCCGCGTCCAGCACGGCGTCGGTGAACCTTTTGGACGTCAGCGGCTTGATGCCCTGGATCAGGTCTTCGGCGCGGACGCCTGCGCAGAAATCCCACTCCTCGCACAGCGCGTCGAGCAGCAGGTTGACGTCATCGGCCAGCTTGGGCGCGCGTTGGTCCTTGCGGGGCATTATTCGGCGGCCTCGACGGCGTCGCCGTCATCGTTGTCCGCGAGCGGGTGCGCGGACTGCACCAGCGCCTGCATGCGTTCGTCCAGCACATGGGTGTAAATCTGGGTCGTCGATATGTCGGCATGGCCCAGCAAGGTCTGCACGGCGCGCAGATCCGCCCCGCCTTCCAGCAGGTGGGTCGCGAAAGCGTGGCGCAGCACATGCGGGCTGACGGCATTGGCGTCGAGCCCGGCACTCGTCGCCAGCGCCTTGAGCAGCTGGGCGAAGCGTTCGCGCGTCAGGTGGCCCTGACGGCCCTTGCTCGGAAAAAGGAAAGGCTTGGCGCGGTCGCGCGCGGCCGCGTCCTTGGGCAGGGTCTCATCCCGCACCATCTTCCACGCGGCGAGTGCGTCCAGCGCAGGATCGGTCAGCGGCACCAGCCGCTCGCGCCCGCCCTTGCCGCGGATCATCAGGCAGCCGTCGCGGCGAAGCGTCTGCGCCACGCGCAGGCCGACCAGCTCCGACACCCGCAAGCCCCCCGCATAGAGGATTTCCAGCATGGCCTGCATGCGAAGGCCGCGCAGGCTGTCGTCCGCCACGGCATGGTCCAGCAGCCGGTCCACCTCTTCCCGGCTCATCGCCTTGGGCAGGGGCTTGGGGCGTTTGGGGGCCCTTAAGCGGTGGGCGGGATTGTCGTCCCGCAGGCCTTCTACCTGCGCGAACAGGCAGTATTGCTTGAGCGCGGAGAGCTTTCTCGCCGTCGTGCTCGCGCCAAGCCCGGCGTCGCGCCAGCCGGACAGCACGCCTTCGAGATGGCCGGTGGAAGCGTCCAGCAGCGAGACGGGCGCGAGCGCGGCCTGCCAGTCGCGCATGTCGCGGCGATAGGCGGCGAGCGTGTTGGCGGAGCTGCCGCGCTCCGCGCTCATCATTTCCAGAAATGCGTCGATCGACGGATGCATCACAGACCCTGCAGGAAGTGTTCAGCCGCGAGCTGCCCGGCCACGTCGCTCTGCCCCAGCTGGGTGAGCGCGCGAATGGCGTGGTAGCGGTCGCGTATATTGGGATTGCCGGACAATACGCCCGCAATGCGAAGCGCGGCCTCGGCGCGGGCACCGCGCTGCAGGGCGGCATCGATGAAGACCCAGTCGGTGGCGGCTGTCGGCAGGTCCGTCAGCGCCGCTTCGACAGTATCCGAGCTATGCGCGCCCAGCGCCAGCGCGATCAGCGCATCATGGCGCCCTGCCTTGGTTCCGAGAGCCGCTTCCAGTCCCTGCCCCAGATCGCGTCCGAAAAAGCCGCCGCCCAGCGCGTCGCTGGCGAGTGCGAGCCGGGCCTTGTCGTCATCCGCATCAGTCGCGCCGAACAGTGCCTGCATGAGCGGGATGTTGCGGGTCGCAGCCGCATGGCGCGCGAAGAGCGGCAAATCGGCGGCGGCCATTTGCGATGGGTCCAGAGTGGCGGGCAGGCGCGCGAGCAGCCAGTCAGGGTCCTGCCCCGCATCGCGCCCGCGCTGGACGAACAGCGCCGTCGCTTTCGCATCACCGCCCAGCGCCAGCTGGTAGAGCTGCGCGGAGCCGGTCGGGCTGTCATCAGCAGCCGCGGCTTCCAGATCGAAGGAGATGCCTTGGGCCGGATCGACCTCGGAGAGCTCCACATCCTTGAGCGCGAGATCGGACAGATAGGGCGCGAGCGCGGCCGCGTCCTCGCGCGCGACGCGGCTCCAGAACGGGTCCGTCGGTTTGGCGATCTTGAGCCGCGGCTCTTCCCCGCGCTCGATCAGCAGTTCGCGGGCCAGCTCGGCGGCGGCCGTTTCGCCGCGCTCCTCGTGGCAGGCGGCGCGCAGGCGGACCCAGTAGCTCTCGCCCCGTCCCGTCACGAGCGAATCGGAAATGGAACAGGCCGCAGACAGGTCGCCCGCGGAGATTGCCGCATCCGCGCGGGCTCTCGGATCGTTGGTCGAGCTGTTGCGCGCGGCGAACCGCTCATACTCGCCGGGACGGGCGAGCAGGCGCGCGGCGCGGATGCGGGCAGATTCGAAAGCGCCGTCGCTGCCTTGCGGCGGGGACAGGCCCGCCAGCACGACGC
>JAHDEU010000284.1 GCA_020628635.1 Hellea sp.
GAACTGGGTCACTGACCGTAAGCTGGATCCCCGCCTTCGCGGGGATGAGCGACTGTCAATATATAGCGTTTCTTATATCAAAAACAGCACCGCACGTTCATCCGCCCGCTCCAGCAGCGCACGTCCGAGCATTCCCGACAGGTCCTCGCCGAAGCGCAATGCGGCTTGGTCGTCCCATGCCTTGTGGACGGCCGCCACCATGTCGGGGCGCTGCTTGGCGATGGCTTGGTCGATGCGCTTGTCGGTCAGAACGTGGCGGGCGAGCACGGGCACATTGGCGGACTTGAACCGCCCGGACAGCGCGCGGCGCCCATAGAGATAGCCGCCGCCCGTGACCACGCCGCCGATCAGGAGCCCCAGCGGGTTCATCAGCAGCGGCGCGAACAGATTGGCATGGGCGAGCAGGGCGGACACGGTGATGGCCGCCAGCGTGGTTCCGAGCAGCGCGGTGTCGGTTTCCAGCTGCGCGATGTTGGGCGCAGACAGCGACAGCCCTTCGAGGTGCTGTGAGACGTGGGAGCTGTCGTCGAGGCTCAAGACCATCGCAGGCAGGCCGTGCTCACGGCACAGCGGATCGGTGATGGTCTCGATGTCGCGCTGCAGCCCTGCGAACCAGCTGTCGATGACGGGCTTGAGGCGGGCTTGGGCGGAGTCAGAGCGGAGCCAGTCCGCGGTGCGCTGCATCAGGTCCGCTTCGACATCGGAGAGCGAACGCGTGTCGCCCGAGCGCCAGGCGCGGAAAGCCGGACGGATGCAGTCATCAGAAAGCCCGTCCACCAGTGCGGGTGCGAGCGTGTCGCCGAGGCGCTTGGCGGCTTGTGCGGCCAGTTCTGTCACCTCGCCGTCTGCTCCCATCAGCGATCCGACCTCGCGCTTGAAACTGGCGTGCAGGAACTCGAACCGCCCCAACCAGGCAAGGCCTCGCGCAATGGCGAATTCCGGCTCCGCGCCGCGAATGACGCGCGCATCGGGAAAGGCGGCCTGGGTCGCGGGCAGCACCAGCGGCAGGCGCGACGCCCCGCCCGTCAGCAGCACCGTGTCGGGCGCGCGGCCTCCCAGCTGCTCGATGGTCTCGCGCAGCGCGTAGTCGAACGCCCCCTCCCAGCTGTAGCCGTGCAGCGCATCAAGCGGCTTGGCGAGGATCGCATCCGCATCCGCCTTGTCGATGCGGATTTCGAACAGGATGGATTTGCTACCGGAACCGGGGAGGCGGCGGATCATCTCGACGGGTTTGTCCTCGCCCGTGAAATAGGCTTCCTTCGCCTCGCGGCACCAGAACTCGAGAATCGGGCGGTAGGAGGGATGGGCCTCCAGCAGCGCGTCGATCTGCTTTCTCTGCGGCTGGCGCGCGAGGTTCACGGCGAGGATTTCGCTGTCCAGCAGGCCGGAGCCGAGCGCATTATGCCCGACATCGTCGGCCGCCAGATCGCGGCAATAGGTGAAGTCGGTCGTGGAGCTGCCGATATCCACGATCAGGACAGACGCCCGCGCGTCGTCCATCGACAGATAGCCTTGCTCCAGCGCCGTCATCAGAGCGGCGCGCGACTCGGACACGATGCGGGCATTGGCCAACCCCGCCGCGTTGAACAAAGCGAGGTAATTGGCGCGCACATCGTCGTTCCAACCGGACGGGCAGCCGATGACGAAGCGGCTCTCGTTCGGCCCGCGCAGGCTGCCGTCTGCGGCGAGGCCTTCGACCAGCGTGCGCGTGAACAGGGTCAGCGGCTCGGCCACGTCGGGCGCTTGCAGCTCCGGCGATTTGAACTTCGCCCAGATCTTGGCGTCCGAGAGCGACAGGGCTTCCGCTCCGATCCGCACGCCGTCGCGGTCCTTTGCGACGGCCGTGATCAGGCTGCGCACGCCGCGATATTCGAGGATCTCCGGCTCCGCATGGCCCTGCGCGAAAGCACGGGTCAGCGCGGTCTCGCCGTGGCCCAGATCGAGGCCGACGAACTCGATGTCTTTTGATCCGCTCACTTGCGCACCCACACGGTTCCGCGCCGCACGACGCGGCCGTCATCCGTCACCAGCGCGGGCGCGGCCGTTTCCAACTTCGGGCCCTCGCCAATCGCGGGCAGGCGGTCGAACCATTCTGCATTGGCTTTGGAGTAGTCCACCAGGCTCAGCCCCGCGCCCTCGATCAGGCTCGGCAGCTCGCGGCGCGACAGCTCCAGCGCGAACTCGCCGTCGCCGCTGCGGCCGGCTTCCACCAGGCTTTGCAGCATGGCGGTCAGGCGGCCGTCGTCGCGCCAATGCGCTTCGGATGCGGGCTGGGCGAGGCGCAGCAATATGTGGTCCGCTGTCTTCATGGCGTCACTCACCTGGTTGATCAGCCCGGCGCGGTCCAGCCGCACCACGGCCGTCGCGCGTTGCATGCGCCCGTCATCGCTGCGCAGCGCCTTGGGCCGCGGCAGGAAGGGCAGCCTCAGCCGCAGATTGGTCAGCGCATGCAGCCCGGCCAGCGCAGCTGCCCCCCAGAAGGCCAGCCCCACGCCCTGCAACAGTCCGGCAGCCCCGAACAGCCCTGCCCCCGCGTAGAACAGCCCGTCGCGCGCGGTGATGGTGAAGTCGTTCTTTACCGCGACCTCGTCCCAGACGATGTCCGCATGGCTCGCGCGGTCGATCAGTCCCGTGCCGGATTTGACGATCTCCACCAGCCATTGCCCGGCGCGCTGCAGCTGTGGGTCATCGGTCGCGCGGGCATAGCGCGCGGCTGTCCTGTCCAGCGTTCGACGCACCGCGCCGACGGCTTCGGCCGGGCTGTGCTCGGCGGACAGGTTCAGCCCCTGCACTTCCTGGGCGAAATGCTGCGACAGCGACAGGGCGGGGAGGTTGGGCGTATCGCTCACAGGAGCGATGTCGGGAGCGCGGCGGCCAGAGTCAAGCAAGCTGACCGAGAGGGAACACGCGACTCGGCAATGCGTTTGGTCTCTTCAACACCAAGGAGACCCCCATGAGCACTGTGCTCCCCGATGACGTCGCCGTCCTCAACACCATCACCAAGACGCTGATCGACAGCCACAAGGGCTATGAGACCTGCTGCGAGGTGTCGGACGACAGCTATGCGCTGGCCAAGAATTTCCGCGAGCGCGCCGATGCCCGCTCCGAGCTGATCCGCGAATTCCAGGCCGAAGTCACCGCGCTGGGCGGCGAAGCGGCCACGGCCGGTTCCGTCGCCGGCGCCGCCCACCGCGCCTGGACCGGCTTCACCAAGATGTTCGTCGATGACGAAAAGGCCGCCATCGAGGCGATCGACGATGGCGAGGAGTATCTGGCCGAAAAGATCGAAGCCGCCCTGAACGATACATCGCTCGCCCCGCGCACGCAGGAGCTGCTGCGCAAGGCGCATGCGTCCGCGCGCGAGGGTGAGCGCTTCGCGGATGCGCTGGACAAGGCGCTGTAGGG
>JAHDEU010000285.1:0-2837 GCA_020628635.1 Hellea sp.
TCGAAGTCGAGGCCGAGCTGTTCGCGGTCGAGCAGGGTCACGCGGCGGTCGATCAAGCCGAGTTCTTCCATGCGCTTGATCCGCCGCCAGCAGGGCGACGAGCTGAGCCCCACCTGCTCGCTGATCTCGGCAACGGACAGCCCCGCATTGCCCTGCAGCAGGTGTAGGATCTTGGCGTCGATATTGTCGATCGGCGCGCCGGCGGAACTGGGTTTGCGCATGAATATTCCCCACGTGCACAATGTCTTCGCGTAAACCTGTGGCATAGCAGGACAGAATTGCCAAGCACTACCCGAGCTTGGGCTGGTAATTGCAACTGTTGCGCCTATGGTGGGACAAACACGGCGTTTGGAACAGCCGGGCACTCTGGGGGCTTTCTAGGTCATGGCGAAACAGCAGAGCGACACGTCCCGCCCCAACCAGTCCAAGATGTATGTGCCCGAGCCGCCCTTCCGCCCGGGCGACCAGCCGGACTACAGCCACATTGCTGTGCCCGCCATGCACAGCCCGCACCGGCCAGACCCGCTATGCGACGACCACGAAACGGCCGAGCACGCCCTCAGGCTGATCCGCGTGATGCGCTTCAACGGTGAGGCGGTCGGCGAGTGGATTCCTGACCTGTCGGCCGATCTGAAGCGCGACATGCTGGAGGACATGGTCCTCACCCGCGCCATGGACGACCGGATGTTCGCCATGCAGCGCCAGGGCAAGATGAGCTTCTACATGAAGTCGCGCGGAGAGGAGGCGGTGTCCGTCGGCCACGCCCATGCGTTGCGCGACAGCGACATGGTGTTCCCGACCTACCGCCAGCAGGGCATCCTCATTGCGCGCGACGCCTCCATGCTGGAGATGATGAACCAGTGCCTGAGCAACAGTGGCGATCCGCTGCAGGGCAAGTCGATCCCGGTGCTCTACTCGTTCAAGAAGCACGGCTTCTTCTCGATCTCGGGCAATCTCGGCACGCAGCTGATCCAGGCCGTCGGCTGGGCCATGGCCGAAGCCTACAAGAACGAGGACGGCATCGCGTCGGCCTTTACCGGCGAAGGCGCGACGGCCGAGGGCGACTTCCACTACGCGCTGAACTTTGCCTCCACCTACCGCGCGCCCTGCATCATCAACGTCGTCAACAACCAATGGGCCATCAGCAGCTTCCAGGGCATCGCGATGGGCGAAGGCGAGAGTTTTGCGGCCCGCGGCACGGGCTACGGCCTCGCCACCTTGCGCGTGGACGGCAATGACGCGCTCGCCGTCTATGCCGCGACTGCCTGGGCGGCTGAACGCGCGCGCAAGGGCGGCGGCGCGACGGTGATCGAGCACTTCACCTATCGCGCGGAAGGCCACTCGACGTCAGACGATCCGAGCAAATACCGCCCCAAGAACGACGCCGATGTCTGGCCTTTCGGGGATCCGGTCGAGCGGTTGAAGGTTCACCTGGTCCATATCGGCGAATGGGACGAGGACCGGCACGAGGCGCTGCTCGCGGACGCAAAAAAGACCGTCCGTGAAACCTACAAGCAGGCCGAAGCGCTGGGCACGGTCGATGCCGGGCCGCAGGTGGACGACTTCACCATGTTCGACAAGGTCTATGCCGATCCGCCGGAGCTGCTGCTGGAACAGGAAGAGATGTTCAAGCGGGAGCTGGGGTGAAATGGCTTCGCTGCGCTTAGGCTTATTAGACTGTCACCCCTCCGCCCTTCACTACGTTGCGGGCACCTCCCCTTTCCGGGGAGGAAAAACATGGTGCTTCAGAAGTCATCTTCCTCCCCGGAAAGGGGAGGTGCCGCGAAGCGGCGGAGGGGTGACGCAAGATTTGCCTGCGCGTAGCGCAGCCCATCCAGTCGAGGCGGCAGCATGACCCAGATGTCCATGATCGAGGCCATCCGCGACGCCATGGATGTCTGCATGACGCGTGACCCCAACGTGCTCACCTTTGGCGAGGATGTCGGCTATTTTGGCGGCGTGTTCCGCTGCACGGCGGGACTGCAGGAAAAGCATGGCCTGCACCGCTGCTTCGACACGCCCATCAGCGAGGGCGGCATCATCGGCATCGCCATCGGCATGGCGGCCAACGGCCTGCGCCCTGTCGCGGAGATCCAGTTCGCGGACTATATCTACCCGGCCTATGACCAGATCGCGAGCGAGGCCGCGCGGCTGCGCTACCGGTCCAATGGCGACTTCTCCGCACCGCTCACCATCCGCACGCCGGTCGGCGGCGGCATCTTCGGCGGCACCACGCACAGCCAGTCGCCCGAAGCGCTGTTCACCCACATTGCGGGCCTCAAGACCATCATCCCGTCCAACCCCTATGACGCCAAGGGCATGCTTATCAGCGCCATAGAGAGCGACGATCCCGTCCTCTTCCTCGAGCCCAAGCGGCTCTATAACGGCCCGTTCGACGGCGACCACGAATCGCCTTCTGTCTCCTGGAAAGGCCACTCGCTCGGCGACGTGCCGGAAGGCCACTACACGGTGCCGCTCGGAGAGGCCCGCCACATCCGCGAGGGCCAGCAGATCACCATGATCGCCTACGGGACCATGGTCTGGGTCGCGGAAGCTGTGGCCGATTCCATGGGTCTCGACGCCGACATCATCGACCTGCGCTCGCTCGTCCCGCTCGATCTCGCCGCCATCGAGAACAGCGTGAAGAAGACCGGCCGCTGCGTCATCCTGCACGAAGCCACCCGCACATCCGGCTTCGGCGCGGAATTGTCGGCTCAGGTCCAAGAGCGCTGCTTCTACCATCTCGAGGCCCCTATCCAGCGCGTCACTGGCTGGGACACTCCCTACCCCCACGCCCAAGAATGGGCCTATTTCCCCGGCCCGAAACGCGTCCGCGC
>JAHDEU010000285.1:2847-3341 GCA_020628635.1 Hellea sp.
GGGTCAGGGCGGCCGTCGAGCTGGCGTTGAAGGCGGCTTAGGATGGCGACCTATCCGTTCAAGCTGCCCGACATCGGCGAAGGCGTGGTCGAGGCCGAGATCACGGTTTGGCACGTCGCGCTGGGTGATGTGGTCGAGGAAGACCAGCCCATCGCCGACGCCATGACCGACAAGGCGACCATCGAGCTGACCGCACCGGTGGCTGGCCGGGTGAGCATGGTGGCCTGCGAGGAGGGCGAGATGCTGGCGGTGGGTGCGACACTGGTGGAGTTCGAGACGGAGGGTGAGGACGCGCAATCGTCCCCGGGCTCCGTCCCGGGGCCGCTCGAAGCAGGCGCCGGACTCTTGGACGCCGAGTCGACCGACAGCGGTCCCGGGACGAGCCCGGGGACGTATCACTTCAAACTCCCCGACATCGGCGAAGGCGTGGTCGAGGCAGAGATCACGGAGTGGCACGTCTCCGTCGGCGACGCGGTCGAGGAAGATCAGCCCGT
>JAHDEU010000286.1 GCA_020628635.1 Hellea sp.
CGACATGTTCACGACCGTGGCCGACAAGGAGGGCGGGCACGGCGTCTTCATGGAATATGCGTGGGACATGAGCTGGTGCGACCCCTGCGCTGCCGATCCGCTTTCTGACGACCAGTTGCAGGAGCTCGGCGTGTTCTGGCTGGATGAAGGCCAGCAGCGGCCGGGCAGGGGGCGCGGTTTCAAGTCTGCAGCCCGCGACGTGTTCATCACGCGCCTGCATGTGCGCTACGATGCGGAGAGTTTCCCCGAAGACCTGCGCTTCAAGACGACCGGCAATCGCGACAACTTCCAGGGCCGCTATGTGCTGCGCCACGCCTTTGAGGGCGATATGAGCTGCCCGGCGGCGGCCGAGTATATGGAAGCGGTCAACGAGCGCCGTGAAACCGAGGTCAAGACGCTCGCCAAGCTCACGGGCCGCTCCCGCTCGGAGATCCGCGACCGGGTCGAACAGACGGTGGGCTTTTTCGAGGAAGGCGACAAGCCGGTCGAGGATGCGTGGTGGAACCGCATCTGGAAGGACGATTGAGGGGTATGGCTGCAACCCGGGCGCGTCTCACGCCCTGTTGATTTGACCGTGACGGAGCGGCGACCCTAAGGTCTCCGGCAGCCATCAGGTGAGCGGTAACGCAGTGTTAAGCCTTTCCAGTGGGAAGGGCTTAAGAACTCGCGGGTAAAATACGCGCCATGAGGGTGTTCAAGAAATTCTGCGTCGCCTCGGCCGGAAACATGGCAATCACGACGGCGGTCGCGGGAAGTGTGTTGACGCTCAGCGTGGGCGCCGCGATCGACGGTGCGCGCATGGTTGGGCATGCCAACGAGATCCAGAACCTGGCGGACACGGCCGCACTCGCTGCCATGCACCCCGCCGACATGACATTCGACCAGCGCGAACGCCTGGCCCTGCAGACCATCGAATCCTCCCTGAAACAGACACCGCGCAAGTTCGAGCTGCAAAAGCCAACGGTCTACACCGACAAGTCTTCGCAGACCGTGGAAGTCGATCTGACCGCCAAGGTTCCCATGCTCTTCGGTTCGCTGCTCGGCGAAGACGGGCGCGTGGTGCGCGGCAATGCCGTGGCGGGCGAATATGATGGCGGGCAGAATGGCGGCTATCTCGGCAAGGTCGCGCTGTCCTTCGTGCTGGATGCGTCGCTTTCCATGGACGAACCGCTGAAGCGGTCGCGCCGTCTCGACGCCATCCGCGCGGCCGTCAGCGACGTCTTCGGCGGGGCGACGTCCAACGATCCGAACATGCCGATCGAAGCAGCCATCTACCCGTTCGAGTGGGGCATGACGGATGAGCGCATGGATACGATGCGGCCCGGCACGCAGGGCCTGATCGATGCGCTCGCCTATCTGACCACGAGCGAGGGCAGCGTGCCAGCGGAGTCGCTGGAAAAGGCCGTGGACGAGCAGATCAACGAGGCACGCGAGGGCGACAATGTGCGCCGCGTCGTGATCTACATCACCGATGGTGGTGTGGATGCGGAGAAGTCCGATAAGCAAGGCAAGATGGTGAAGGACGGTGAGTTCTTCCCGAACGGTGCGGCGTGCGCGGTGCCGATCCAGCTCGGACAGGCCCTGGATGATCTCGCCTATGAGATCGAAAAAGTGATGGACGTAGACGGCGCAACACCGATCATGCCGGACGGCAGCGCCTTCACCGACAAGAACCAGCTCAGATATGAGGACGCCGAAAGCGACGCCGAGAACTATGCGCGCATGCAGGATGCGCTCGCCGTGGCGTCTGAGGTGCTCATCGATCGTCTGGACATGACGGGCAGCTTTCCCGATAGCGGGGGAGGCGCTTTGAACCTTGGCCTTACGCCTGATGCAGCCGTGTCAAATGTGCAGGCGCTGGAATTGGGTGGCGGGGCCATTAACTGGAACGGCCTCGGACAGCACTACGGAAACCTGCGTGCTGACCGCAAGGCGCTCGACGACCTCATGGAGACCTGGAAGGACACATGCCGCCCGATGCAGGAAGTCCGCGTCATCGAAGCCTGCGACCGCGCCCAGGACAAGGGCATCGAGATCATGGCCATCGACCTGTCGGGCGAGGAGGCGAGTGCCGAGGAAATCACCACGACCTGCGTCTTCGACGATCCCGACACCCCGGAGAACGAGAGCGATAACATGCCCCAGCCGACGGTTCTCGGCGGCACGGGTTCAGAGACGTCGATGACCTACGAGGACGCTGACGGTTCGGTCTATGCCGTCATCAACGACGAGGCGAGCCTGCGCAAACTGCTGCGCACGCTGCTGCCCGAAAAGCTGACCATGACCTCGGCCAAGGCAGACCGCGAAGTGCGCCTGATCCGCTAGGACGGCTCGCTAGCCCGCGATCACTGCGCAGGCGATCCGCGCACCCGCTGCGCCGCTGGGCTGGCTCTTGTAGTCGTCGGCGCTGGCGTGGATGATCAGCGCGGTGTTGTCCGAATCGAACAGCGGCGCGAAGCCGTCGCGTTCCGACAGGCTCACCCGCTCGTTCTCCAATGTCGTCTTGACCACACCAGATTGCGGCGCATCGAAATTGCGCATGTCGCCGGCATGGGTGTTGGGGCTGGGCGCTTCGAAGCCGTGATTGACGCCCGCCGGGTTGTAGTGCCCGCCCGCGCTCTTGAAGTCCGGGCCGTCGCACGTGCCGACCTCGTGGAAGTGGATGGCATGGCTGCCCGCGGGAATTGACGTCACGTCCAGCATGACCGCCACGCCGTCCGCCGTGTCGGTGATGGTCACGTCGCCGATGGAATTGCCGGAGCTGTTCATGACAGAGAAGGTCTTGCTCATCATCTTGGCGTCCATGTCCATGTCGCCCGACCCATAGCTCGCTTCGCTGCCGGTCGTGGGAGCGGGGGTCTCGACCGTGCGCTCCGCAGCGGGGCTCCGAACCTCGGCTTCGCCCCCGCAGGCGGCGAGCAGGGAAGCGGCGCACAGGCCGCCCAGCAGTGTTCTCAATTCAGTCATGGCGTGTCTCTCCTGGCGGTTCACCATCCGTGAAACGTGGTCCGGCGGGCTGCGTTCCGGGGGCGTTCCGCATTTGTTTACCCCGCGCGAAACTGCTATCCGATTGAGGCGATTTCAAGCCGAATCACGGGTCTGCGCAAGCCCAACGAAATCAGCATGATACACCCGGAGAGCTGACGTGGCCGACGAGACCGAATCCCCCGAAGACGGACCGCAGGACGACGGTCCCGACGCCGCACCGGAACAGGGCGTCTCGCCCATCACCATCGAGGAGGAGATGAAGCGCTCCTATCTCGATTACGCCATGAGCGTGATCGTGTCGCGCGCCATTCCGGACGTGCGTGACGGCCTGAAACCCGTGCACCGCC
>JAHDEU010000287.1 GCA_020628635.1 Hellea sp.
AGACCCCGCTGCGCGCTATCGGCATTGCGGGCGGTTTGCTCGGCCCGGCCATTCTCGGCGCGATGACCATCGTGCTGGTGCGCGGGCTGAACTGGTACCGCGTCGCGACGGGTCTGCTGACTGTCTCGCTGCTCCTGACCCAGATTTGGGCGGCAGACGGGTTCACGCGCATCGTGCTGGGCGTCGCGGCGGTCGTGTTCGGGCTGGCCACGTGGAAGCTGCCCAACCGCCCGCTGCTCTATCTCGCCCATATCGTAGCATTAGCCTTCTCGCTCGATGCGCTGACGGGGTTCGGCTATTTCTTCATGGGTGGCGGCAATGTGGCGGGGCAGATGTACCGCTCGGACACGGGCCAGATGGCCGACCTGCTCGGCGGCCCGCACTGGCTGTGGGGCGGGCTGCTGCTGGTGCTGAGCGTGGTGATCACGGTGGCCAGCGTGCTGCTGTCAGACGCCTGGGCGCGGCGCAGGCTCGCGAAGCGAGGGCCGGAGCCGAGATTGCAGGGCGGGCCGCTCCGCTAGCGCGGCTTCGTCGTCCCGAACCATTTGCGGAACACACCCCGCGCCTGCGTCGTCCCCGCGCTGACGCTGTCCCCCACGCCTCTCGCGGCGTCGCCCACGCCGTCGCCGATGCGGTCGGCCACGGGGTCGATGCGCGCTTCCTTGAAGTTGCGGATGGCGCGCCAGATGACGAACCAGAGGCCCAGCAGCATGCCGATGATGGAGATGTTGAGCCAGGGGATCAGCAGCACGTCCGGGCCGCTGACCTTCTTGATGGAGGTCGCATTGGGGAAGATGGAGAACAGCTTGATGCGCCAGCCATAGTGGCGCACGGCGACCCATTGTTCGGGTTGCTGCGACAGGCTCTGCGCTTGAGCGGTGACATCGCCGCTATCGAATTTGAAATAGGGCGGGAAGCCCCAGCCCGTGTCCTCATTGCGGTAGACCCGCGTGCGGCCGGAGGGGTATTCGGCATTGATGAAGCGCACGTCGCGGGTGCGGCCTTCCTCGGTCCCGATATCGGCGCGGTCCCAGAAGGGCGCGCCCTTGTCCACGTCGATGCGTTTCACTTCGGTTCCCACGATCCGCACCACGTCGCGGCCGGGCAGGAAGTAGTTCAGGAAGACGGCCGCGACCAGAAACAGGACCAGCGCCGGAATATGCCTCAAGACTCTCATCAACTCTCTCCCTTCAGCTTATCTGAGCCAGATAGACCAGGCCCATGATGATCACGCTCGGAATGATGAACACGCCGAGAAACAACTTGGGCCGGTAGGACCGCGCATAGGCTTTCATGCCGTCGGCCATGAATTTGGTCTTGTCGCCCGTCTCGCGGAAGATCTCCGTCTGACTGTCCCATTCCGCTTCCAGCCGCAGCCTTTCCTTCACCCGCGCGGTGAAGGAGAGCAGGGCGTAGGCGATCGACAAGACCAGAAAGATGATGACGATATTGCGCACGATTCCAAACATCAGTCGTCATCCCGTCTCTTGCGGCGACGTCGGCGGTTGTCGTCATCGTCGTCGTCGCGCCTCTTGTTGTAGCGCTTGCGCTGCTCCTTGCGCTGCCGCTCCAGCTCACGCTTATATTCCCGCCAGTCGTCACGATTGACGTTGGTGTAGGGCTCCCACGGATTCTTGCGCGCGCGCTTGCCGCGCGTCTCGACCTTGACGGAGCCATTCTCACCGAAACTGACCTTCAGGTCGGGGTCGGGCTCCGGTGCGGCGGGCTCGACCATGCCCGGCTCGCGGCCGAACAGTGCCTCGCGCGCGCCCGCCTTGTCGATGGCATATTCCTCGGCCAGCAGGCGGGTGACGAACTCCTTCTTGCTGTCCGACCAACCCTTATAGGCCTCGTAGAAGAGCGGCTTGTGGCAGATGAAGAGCTGGCGGAAATCGAGCCGCGACAGATCAGAGAGCAGCATGTTCACCAGATCGCGGTCGTCATGCTGGGAGCTTCGCAACACGTAGAAGAATGCCGGGTGGTCCGGCCCCATCTTGGGCACGCGCCCGCCCATGGACGCCCAGCGCCACACATCCATCAGCCCCGTGAACTCCTCGGGCAGCTGGTTTGCGTAGCGCCGCTCCAGCTGGCGCAAATTGGTGCGCGAGACCTTCGTGAGGTCGTGGCCCTGCGCGGCCGCCGTGCTGATCAGCACATAGTCCATCTTCTGGCGGATGATCGGCGCGTCGTCGCCGCCCGGGCGCTGCACGATGAGCTGGGAGAGCCCCTCGTCGCGCAGCCAGTTGGCAATCTCGTCGCGGTCGTCGAGCGACAGGACCTGGTCCACGCGCAAGCCGTCCACATCGTCCAGCGGCACGCGCGAGATGATGGTCGAGACCTTGGCGTCGCGGAACACATAGACCCCGCCCAGATGCGCCGTGTAGTAGTTCTCCTGCTCATAGGCGGCGGTGGGCAGCTTGACCGGATTGCGCTGGATATTGCCCGTGCGCTTGGCGATCTCGATCATTTCCGCGATCAGCACATCGTCCCACCACGCATCCGGTTCGCTCTGGAAACGCTCGATGCGGCGGGTGAGGGACTCCGCTTCTGCCACATGGCTCTGCACCGTGTCCGCCGTGATCTCGATGCGGTTGATGTCGAGCAGGTCAGCGGGTTCGTCGATCTTGAAGACCGAGTTGAGCAGCTCGCCCGTCACGGCTTCGCGCGCCGTCAGCGCAAAGAGCTGCCCCTCGTGATCCTCGATATAGCGCCGCAGGATCGAGCGCGACGTCGAGAACTGATTGTTGAGCAACGGCGCGGATTTCTGCTCCGTCGAGAGCAGAATGAACATCTGGTTCGCCCCGTTCGGATTGAGATAGAGCTCGTCCCCGAACTCATGCGCGATCTCGGGCGACGCGCCCACAATGTCGATGTGAAACTCCGTCAGTTCCGTCCGCCGCCCGATGAGGTGTTCCAGCGCCCGATTGTAACGCTCCACCATGGCGGGGCTGCGCACCTCAAAGAGGTTGCCGAACATGAGGCCAGCTTTGATGAGCCGCATCATGGGGCGTTCGCTCCAAGAATCTCGCGCAATTCCGCTAACGAATAAGGAGGAACACGTTTATGCGTCATTGCATGGCAGTTTGGACAGAGTGGGATGAGATCTCTTCTTCCATTAATCCTATAAGGTCGTTTCCTCTCGGATATCGGGACGATGTGATGGACGTGGATAAAGTCCTTACCAATCGAGCCGTAAACTTCGGAAAAGTTCATGCTGCATGCTTTGCAGTTATGACCATGTTCTCTCAGACAATCAGCACGTGCTTTTGAGTTTCTTTCGTAGTGGGTCGATGTGACGTCTCTG
>JAHDEU010000288.1 GCA_020628635.1 Hellea sp.
CGGGGGAGGTCGTTGCGGGCGCGTAAGTCCTCCAGCTCTTCCGCGAACAGCCGGTCGAACAGGCGCGAGTCGATCTTGGCTTCTGAGCCGTCGCCCATCTGCGCGGTCGCGCCGTAGCGCAGCCATTGCCAGATCTGCGCGCGGCTGATCTCGGCCGTTGCGGCGTCCTCCATGAGGCCCGCGATCGGCACCGCGCCGCGGCCCTGCAGCCAGGCGGCGATGTATTCGATGCCGACGCTGATATTGGTGCGCACGCCGGCTTCAGAGATGGTGCCGTCATGCGGCTCCAGCATGCCTTCATCGGTGATCGTGCGGTGCTGGACCTTCTTCTTGATCTGGTGCGGGCCGGGCATGTGCGCGTCAAAGATTTCGAGCGCGGGCGCCACGAGGGCGGGGTGCGCGACCCAGGTGCCGTCATGTCCCATCTTGGCCTCGCGCGCCTTGTCCGCGCGGACCTTGTCGAGAGCGGCATTGTTCGCCGCCTCGTCGTTCTTGACCGGGATCTGCGCCGCCATGCCGCCCATCGCATGGGCGCCGCGCTTGTGGCAGGTTTCGACCAAGCGGGACGCATAGGCCTTGAGGAAATCGCGGTCCATGCCGACCTGCGCGCGATCCGGCAGCACGAAGCGCTTATGATTGCGCAGCGTCTTGATGTAGGAAAAGATGTAGTCCCAACGGCCGCAGTTCAGCCCGGTGATGTGGTTCAGCAACTCATGCAGGATCTCGTCCATCTGGAAGGCGGCGGGCAGGGTCTCGAGCAGAACGGTCGTCTTGATCGTGCCGTGCGGGATGCCGACGAAGACCTGCGCGAAGTTGAACACGTCGTTCCACAGCCGCGCCTCCTGATAGCTCTCGATCTTGGGCAGGTAGTAGAATGGTCCACGCCCACCCTCGGCAAGCAATGATCCGTTATGGAAAAGGTGCAGACCGAAATCGACCAGGCTCGCGCTCATCGGGCGGCCGTCCACGGTGATGGCGTTCTCGACAAGATGCCAGCCGCGCGGGCGGACCAGCATGGTCGCGACGTCGTCGTCGAGTGTGTAGGACTTCTTCTCTGTCTGCAGCGAGAGAGACCCGCGCGCGAAGTCCATCATGTTGACCTGGCCGTCCATCATGTTGGCGAAGGTCGGGCTGCTGGCGTCCTCGAAATCGGCCATGAACATGCGCGCACCGGAGTTCAGCGCGTTGATCATCATCTTGCGGTCCACGGGTCCGGTGATCTCCACGCGGCGGTCCTTGAGCGCGTCGGGCGTGCCGGCGATCGTCCAGGTTCCGTTGCGGACATGCGCGGTCTCCGGCGGCTGCACGGGGAACTCGCCGTCGTCATAGCGCGACTGCATCAGCTCCCGGTCGGCCAGCAGCACGCGCCGCTGCGCGCCAAAACGGCGTTCGAGGTCGGCGAGGAAGAGCAGGGCGTCCGGCGTGAGCACCTCGGCGTGGCGGCCGCGCACCGGGCGCACGACCTTGGCGAGGGTCCGGTGGCGGGGGATGTCTGTCGTGTCGGTCTGTGTGATCGCGTTCATGGCGGTCTCCTTTCGAGGCACACTCCTTTGACATCGAAGACTGAGAGTCACGCGGAACAAGCCGCACGGTGGGTCGATGTGAAAGGAACGGGATTGACTCGACAGTCAGTTTGTAAAAGCTGTAAAGAACGCGCATGACGGACAAGCTGCTCATCGGACCCAAACTGCGCCGCTTCCGCACCTCGCTCGGCCTGACGCAGTCGCGCATGGCCGAGGACCTCGGCATCAGCGGCTCCTACCTCAATCTCATGGAGCGCAACCAACGCCCCATGAGCGCGCGTGTCCTGCTGCGCATGGCGACGCTCTATGACTTCGACATCGCGGAGTTCGCGGACAGCAGCGACGCTCAGCTGGTGGCGAGCACATACGAGGCGCTGCGCGATCCGCGCTTTGCCGACACGCCCGTCTCCAAGAACGAGGTGGAGGACGTGGTCGGTCTGTCGCCCAATCTGGCAAGGGCCTTCGGCAAGGTCTGGGCGGAACGGGGTGCGGCCCTGCCGACGGACGCGCAGGCGGTGGCTCCGCGCCGGGCGGTCGATGTGGTGCGCGAGCTGATCCAGAGCAGTCGCAACCATTTCGATGAACTCGACCGAACGGCCGAAGCGCTGGCAGACGAGCTCGCCCTCTATCGCCGCCAGCCACACACGGCCCTGACGGAGCGGTTGAAGGTCCGCCACGACATCGCGGTCAGGGTCGTGCCGGTCGATATTATGCCCAACATGCTGCGCTGGTTCGACCGCCATAACCAGCGGATCAACCTGTCCGAGCTACTGACCCAGAGCGGACGGCGCTTCCAGCTCGCCTTCCAGATCGGCCTGCTGGAACAGCGCGAGCTGATCGACGGCGTGATCGACACGGCCAAGATCGAGGGGCGAGAGGCGCGGGGCTTGGCGCGAACCACACTCGCCAATTATTTCGCCGCCGCCCTGCTCATGCCCTATGCGCGTTTTCTGCGCGAAGCCGAAGGCGCGCGCTATGACGTGGAGCTGCTGGCCCACCGCTTCGGGACGAGCTTCGAGCAGACCGCGCACCGGCTGACCACGCTGGGCCGCGCGGACGCCAAGGGCATTCCGTTCTTCTTCCTGCGCATCGACATTGCGGGTAATGTGTCCAAGCGGTTCTCGGCCGGGCGGTTTGCGTTTTCAGAACAGGGCGGGGCGTGCCCGATCTGGAACATCCACGAATGCTTCGCCGATCCGGGACGCATCCACACGCAGTTGGTCGAACTGCCGGAAGGGGAACGTTACATCTCGGTTGCCAAGGCCGTCAGCCGCGCGGGCTCGACCTGGGGTCGCCCGGCGCAGCGCCTCGCCATCGCGCTGGGTTGCGACGTCGCCTATGCGCAGCGGCTGATCTATGCGCGCGACTACGACCTGGAACGCGCGGCGCCCGCGCCGATCGGGATCAACTGCCATCTCTGCGACCGGGAAGACTGCCGCCAGCGCGCCCACCCGCCGCTATCCAAGGCGCTCCGCTTCGATGAGCGCGCGCGCGGCGTGAGCCTCTATAGCTGGATGCCGGAGTAGGCCCGAGACAGCCCTTGCAAAGGGTCCTGTAAATTTGCAATAGTTTGCAGAAGAGCGGGTAACAGCCCGCAAGGGGAGACTGACAACATGGTGGATCTGACCGACGGACCGGCCGCGCGTCCCGCGCAAGCCTTGGGAGAGGCTGCCGCGCGCGTCGTGAAACCCAGCCTGCCGCTGCTCTCCATCATCAACATGGCCGTTGGCTTTTTCGGCCTGCAGATCGGCTTCGCGCTGCAGAATG
>JAHDEU010000289.1 GCA_020628635.1 Hellea sp.
CTGTCATGAGCGCGCCTCTCGACCTCCCCGCCATTCACGCCGCCTTCGCCGCGCGTGAGCCCGTCGCGTCCCTGCCCTCCGGCGGACCATTCCTCGCGGTTCGCACCACCGGCGTGTTCTGCCGCATCGGCTGCCCGGCCCGCACGCCGAAGTTGGAGAATTGCGAGGCCTTCGCGGATGCGCGCGCCGCCCTGAATGCAGGCTACCGCGCCTGTCAGCGCTGCCATCCGCTCGGGCCGGACAACCGCGTCATCCGCGCCGTCGTGCGGCTGGTGGAAGGCCGTGAGGCGCGCGTGACCGAAGAGGCGCTGCGCCGCGCCGGCATCGACCCCGACACGGCGCGGCGCAGGTTCCAGGAACGGCTCGGCATCTCGGCGATGGAGTATGTGCGCCTGCGCGCGCTGGGGCGCGCGGCCAACACACTGAGCGCGGGCGGCAGCGTCACGGATGCGCAGCTGGACGCCGACTATGACAGCCCGTCGGGTTTCCGCGCCGCCTACGCGCAGGTGCTGGGCGCTGCGCCGTCCCGGCCGCACCTGCCGCCGCTCAGCGTGGATTGGTGCGACACGCCGCTGGGGCGCATGATCCTGGTGGGCGACGACGCAACGCTCTACCTCATCGAGTTCACGGGCAGTCCGTCGCTCAGGCTGACCCGTCAGTTCGCGCGCCTCGCCAAGCTCCACCGCAGGCCGCTCCTGCCGGGCAAGAGCGCGGCAACGCGGATGGCAGCCGAACAGGTGGCGGAGTATTTTGCCGGGAACCGCCGCGACTTCACCGTTCCGCTGGAGCCGACCGGGACGGACTTCCAGAAGACCGTCTGGGCCGCGCTGCAAACGATTCCCTATGGCCAGACCTGGTCCTACGCGCAGCTCGCCCGCGCCATTGGCCGCGACAGCGCGCACCGCGCGGTCGCCTCGGCCAATGGCTCCAACGGGCTCGCGCTTCTCATTCCCTGCCACCGCGTCGTGGCGAGCGGCGGCGGGCTGGGCGGCTATGCGGGCGGGCTCCCGCGCAAGGCGGCGCTGCTGCGGCTGGAAGGCGCGCCCGGTTTCTCGGACGACGCCCTCATCTAGCGACTAGTGGCTGGCGGGCTTGACCTTGATGCCCGCGCCCTTGCCGCGGAATTCATCCACCGCGGCGACGCCCGCGACTTCCGGATTGGCCCCCAGTATTTCCGCCTGCTTCTGCGCCCAGAGGCGCTTCTGGTAGCGGTTGGAGATCACGTCCGTCACGACCAGCACGCCGACCACGAGGTAGAAGGACGATTTGGACATGGCGTCGAGCTGGTAGCCGAACAGTTTCAGGTGGGCGAGGTGGGCGCCTTCGGTCACCAGCAGCACGCCGACGAGGAAGAGGATGAACAGGCCCAGCACCTGGTACATGCGGTTCTTTTTCAGGAAGTTGGTCACGCGGTCGGCCAGCACGATCATCGCCACGCCGGATGCGAGGATTGCGATCACCATGAGCGGCACCTGGTAGGTCTTGACCGGCTCGCACATGTCTGCCCCTGCCACCGGGTTGGAGATCAGGAATTCCTCGCAGACTTCCGCCGTGCCCGCGAAGGACTGGATGACGCCGCCCGTCGCGTTGAGGATGTTGGCCGTTTCCACATTGGCGATGGCCATGGCGGACAGGATCGAGTCGAATGAGAAGACGAGGTTCATCGCCACGATCAGCGCCACCGCCTTGGCGACCGATCTCGCGCCGGAGCCTTCGGAATGTTCGATGTGGTCGACCTGCAGCAGGTGGTGAATTTCCTTGATCGCCGTGTAGATGATGAAGGCTCCGCCGAGGATCGTCACCAATGCCTGGAGCGTGAACTCCCCGGAAATGACTGCATTGGAGAAGTCGAACAAGGGCTCGGCCAGCAGGCCGAAGAGCCGCACGATGATAAACAGCAGCACGATACGCAGGGCGACTGCGATGCCGATGCCCCATTGGCGGACCTTCTTGGCGGCGGCCGGATCGCCGACCTTGTTGCTCTCGATCGCGATGTAGAGCAGGTTGTCGAACCCCAGCACGGCCTGGAGCAGGATCAGCGCCCCCAGGGTGAACAGGGATGACAGGGTGAAAAGCTCGGCGAACATGGGCAGCCCTTGGAGGTTCGATGGGTGGTTCGGTTTAAGCGGCTTTAACGTCGCGCTATCCCGCCTGCAACGGGGTGTGGGGCGATGCGTTCCAACCGGGAGCAATCGATAGGCGGCTTGCAACGGGAGCCCAAGCCGTGCACGGGCTTCACATCACGTTCAGACACGATCTGGCAGGAGCAGGTTTGATGAGACTATCGAAGGCCTTTGTCATGGGCGCCGCCGTGCTGGCCGCGCCTCTTGCGCCCGCCGCCTGCACGCACAAGGTACAGGTCGTGGCGCCCGACGAGCCGATCCGCATCGAACTGGCGATCAAGATCGACCAGGAAGTGCGCGTCCGGCTCGACAAGGACGTCGAGAACCTGATCACGGAAAATCCGGGCCTGTTCTAGGCCCACCAGACCTTTAGGAGTTTGGCATGAAACGACTGATGATTGCGGGCCTGAGCGCCGCAGCCCTGCTCACGGGCGGGGCCATCGCCCTGAACCAGAGCGGCGACAGCGTCGCCCATGCGCGCGCGGACGCCAAATCCACGGTCGACGCCGCCAAGGCGCGCGGAGAGGTCGGAGAACGCATCGACGGCTATCTCGGCGTGGTGAGCAGCGCGTCTGCCGATGTGCGCGCGGCCGTCGACGAGATCAATATCGGCCGCAAGACGGTCTATCGGAACCTCGCGAGAGACCAGAATGTTGAGATCAAGGTCGTCGCGCGGCTGACCGGCGAAAAGCTGATCGCCCAGGCACCGGGCGGACAGTACATCATGGACGACACGGGTAGCTGGTCGCGCAAATAGCCGCGCCGCAGACTGAGTTACGGGCCGCTCCATCGGTGATGGGGCGGCTTTTTTTGGGTGGAGATATGTCACCCGTCGCACCACGGGCTCGCCCCCGGAACAAGTCCGGGGCAGGCGAACACGCCGCCGAGGCGGACGTCATGTTGGTTCGGTGAGACTCTCTCAACACAAACCCACAACGCAGGCCGACTTGATCGGCCTGCCCATGGACGGATGGCGCCACGCCATTGCATCAAGACGAGTCCGCTTCGCCCACGCAGATGGGCAGGACCCGTCGCTACAACGTGATGCCCGATGTCTCCAACTCCTCCCCTCTTAGGGGAGGTGCCCGAGCGAAGCGATGGGCGGAGGGGTAAGGTCACTCCGCTCTACAGACGAGACACCTTACCCCTCCGTCACC
>JAHDEU010000290.1 GCA_020628635.1 Hellea sp.
GGGGGCTGGCCTTGCTCCCTACTCCCTACTCACTCTTCCCCCGAAACCCCTTCGCCACCAGATAGATCTCCGGCGACCCCTTGCGCGAACTCTTGGGCTTGGCATGGCGCACAAAGTCGAATTGCGCGCGCAATCGCTTGAGCAGCGTCTCCTCGGCTCCACCTTGGAACACCTTGGTCACGAAATTCCCACCCGGCGCGAGCACGTCCATGGCGAACTCTGCGGCGGCCTCCACCAGTGCGACGGTCTTCAGGTGATCCGTCTGTTTGTGGCCCGTCGTGTTGGCCGCGAGGTCCGACATGACGACGTCGGGCGCACGGTCCAGATGCGCCTTCAGCCTGTCCGGCGCATCGTCGGCCATGAAGTCGAAATGCAGGATTTCGGCGTTCGGCACGGCTTCGACGGGCAGGATGTCGATGCCGACGATGCGCTCTGCCCCGCGCTTGAAGGCGGCCTGCATCCAGCCACCGGGCGCGCAGCCCAGATCGACGATCAGCGCGTTCTTCGGCAGCAGTTCGTATTTATCGTCCAGCTCCTCCAGCTTGAAAGCCGCACGCGAGCGGTAGCCGAGCTCGCGCGCCTTGCGCACATAGGGGTCGTTGAGCTGCCGCTCGAGCCAGAGCTTGGAGCCGATCTTGCGGCCTCGTGCCGTCCGCACTTTTTCGTGCATCATGCGGGTCGCATTGTCGGCCTTGGGCTTGGTGCGGCGGCCGCGTTTCTCGCCCGTGGGCTTGCCGCCGCTCATCTTGTCGCCGCTCATGCCGCGTTCCCCGGTATCGTCCGCTTTGCGCCCATCAGCCCCAGCAGCATGCCTTCGCGCAGGCCGCGGTCGGCCACGCGGATGATCTTGGACGGCCACATCTCGCAAAGCACATCGGTAATGGCGCAGCCCGCGACCAGCAACCCAGCGCGGTCGGTTCCGATGCACGGTTCCGTCGCACGCCCCGCCTCGTCCCGCGACGCCATGTCCCGCGCCACGCGCACGCAATCGTCTGCACGGAACCACAAGCCATCGACCTTGGAACGTTGGTAGTAGGGCAGCTTCAGGTGCACGCCGGCCAGTGTCGTGATCGTCCCGCTCGTGCCGATGATGTGGCCCTTCCCCTCCTCGAAAGCGCGCGTGAAGCGCGTGGCGCAACCCTGTTCCGTAATCGCGTCGCGCACGGCCTGTTTCATCTCCGCATACCAGGCGGCGCGGTCCTCGCGCTCGGGGACAAGATCGGAGAGAGTGGCCACGCCCAGAGGCAGCGATGCCCATGCGCTGATCGGAGGGCGGTGGACCTTGTGCTCCTCCCCGTCCCGCAGCTTGCGAATATCGACCCAGGACAGCTCGGTCGAACCGCCACCAATGTCCACGACGAGCGCCACGTCCTTGCTCGGATCGACGAGGTTCACGCATCCCATAACGGCGAGACGCGCTTCCACTCTAGGACTGATGATTTCAAGCGAGATACCCGTCTCTTCCTTTACCCGCGCGATGAAGGCCTCGCCATTGTCCGCGCGGCGGCAGGCTTCGGTCGCAATGGCGCGCCAGCGGTGCACGCGCTTGGCCTTCATCTTGGCCGCACAGACCTTCAACGCTTCGACCGTCGCGTCCATGGAGACGTCGTCCAGCCGGCCGGTGGCTGCGAGTTTATGACCCAGCCGCACAACCTTGGAATAGCTGTCTATTATGCGGAATTCCGCGCCCTGCTCGCGCGCGATCAGCAGGCGGCAGTTGTTCGTGCCGAGATCGATGGCCGCATAGGCGCGACCGCCGCGGCCGGAGCCGCGATTGCCGTTGGCGGGTGCATTGCCCCCGCGTCCGCGCCGTGCGCGGCGTTTCCGCCTCCGTGCCGGGGTCGGCGCGACGTCTCCATCGGACGCGCGCACGGGCTCGGAGCCGGACATATCGTCGTCCGGCATGGCCGTCTCACTTCTGTCGGGCGAAGGGTCGCAATCCATGTCGCGCCGCGCATCGCCGGTTCCACTAGTCCCCTCCCGCTTAACGAGCAGGCCGGACCGGCGCAAGCATGATGGTTCAGTGCATGTCGATGTGGTCGTCGAGGAAGGAAAAATCCGGCGTGCTGAGCGTTTCCATCGCCTCGTGCTGCGACAGGAAGATGCGGCCGGAAAGCCGATCGAGGAAATTGGAGCGGTAGAGCCGCTCCCGCACCCGGCTCTGCATGTCGGAGAAGTGGAGCGTGATACCAGCGGCTTGCAGTCGTTGGTTTATGGTCTCCAGCGACGACAGCGCGGACGCGTCGATCCGGTTCACGGCCGGGCACATGAGCACGAGGTCGGTCATGGCGGGGTGGTCCTGCACGATGTCGGCGACGCGCTCCTCCAGCGTCCGGGCATTGGCGTAATAGAGCGACTCGTCGATGCGCAGTGTCTTCACGGTATCGCTCGTCTCGACGACGAAGCGCTCGGCATCACGGTAGTGTTCCGTGCCGGGAAATCGACCCACAAGCGGCATGTGCGGCGTGACGGTCGTGCGGATGTGCAGCGCCATGGCGAGCACGACACCGACCAGCACGCCCCACTGCACGCCGAAGAGCAGCACGCTGAGGAAGGTCGCGAGCGCCGTCAGCCCGTCGATGCGCGAATAGACCCAGGTCCGCCAGATCGACTTGAAGTCCAACAGCGACAAGCAGGCCACGATGATCAAAGCGGCCAGCACGGCGAGCGGCAGCGCGCGCAGAAGTGGCGTCAGGAAGAGCGCAGTTAGAGCCATGAAGACGGCGACGATTAGCCCGGACAGCGGCGAACGTCCTCCGGCCGCTGCATTGACGGCTGATCGCGACATGGAGCCGTTGACCGCGTAGCCGCCCGACAGCCCGGCCGCGAGATTGGCTGCGCCGAGGCCCAGCAGCTCGCGGTCGCTGTCGATCGATTCGCGGCGGCGGGCGGCGAGCTCCTGCGCCGTGGAGGTGCTGTCCACGAAGGCCACGATGGCGATGACGGCGGCGGGGACCAGCAGTCCTTCGAAGAAGCTCAACTCGACCATGGGCACGCGCAATGGTGGCAAGCCTCCGGGCACTTCTCCGACAATGGCCAAGCCGTCTGACGAGAGATCGAGCACCGCCGACAAGACCAGAAATACGCCGATGATAACAATGGGCGCGATGCGGCTCGCGAGACGCGCGCGGGATGACGAAACCCCCAACTTAACAAGCCTGTACGCGAAGGTGTTGCGCGCGAGGTAGAATGCGGTCAGGGCTGCGGCGCTGACGCCCATGGTCAGCGCATGCGCACTACCCGCCTGGCTAAGCAGGTTCGCGACCATCGACCCCGCCGT
>JAHDEU010000291.1 GCA_020628635.1 Hellea sp.
CGGCAGCGGCTATATCGAGGGCTCATTCACGCCTGCTTCGGCCGCCACGCTATCGCGCTTGATCAATGCGGGTGCGCTGCCCGCCAAGTTGAAGATCGTGCAGGAGAATACGGTCTCTGCCGAGCTCGGCGACGCGTCGATCCGGGCGGGGCAGGTGGCCTCCATCATCGGGCTGCTCGGCGTCGCGATCTTCATGCTGCTCTCCTACGGGGTCCGCTTTGGCACCATCGCCATCCTCGCGCTGGCGACCAACATCATCCTAATTGCGGGCGCGCTGACGCTGCTCGGCGCGACACTGACCCTGCCGGGTATTGCGGGCATCATTTTGACCATCGGCATGGCTGTGGACGCCAACGTGCTGATCTTCGAGCGCATCCGGGAGGAGACCCACAATGGCCGCCCGCCGGTCAACGCCATCGAGACCGGCTACCGCCGCTCGCTCGCGCCCATCCTGGATGCCAACATCACCACGATGATCGCCGCCGTGACGCTCTACTTCGTCGGCTCCGGCCCGGTGCAGGGCTTCGCCGTGACGCTGGCCATCGGCATCGTGACCTCGGTCTTCACCGCCGTCGTCTTCGCCCGCCTGCTGACCGCCACCTGGTTGCGCGGAACGCGGCCCAAGACCCTGCCGATCTAGGAGATCACGATGCGCGACATTTCCATGGTCAAGCTCCTCCCGGTGGAGCCGAAGATTCCGTTTCTCTCGGGCCGCAAGATCGCAGCCGTGCTGTCCGTGCTGGCCGTCATTGCCTCGGTCTTCCTGTTCACGACCCGCGGGCTGAACTATGGCATCGACTTCACCGGCGGCGTGGTCGCCGTAGTCGATTTCGGCGAGGAGCCTCCCGCGGATGCGCAGGACAAGATCCAGACCGCTTTCCCCGGCTCCATCGTGCAGAATATCTCGCAGGGCGCGACGGCCGATGCCGATTACGATTTCCTGCGCATCGGCCTGCCCTTATCCGTCGAGACCGACTCGGAGCTGTCCGAGGAGGACGCCGACGCAGCCGTGAAGGACGCCCAGCAAAAGGCGCAGGACGAGCTCTACGCGCTGCTTCGCGCGGAATATGGCGATGTCACCACCGTCAGCAACAATACGATCTCCGGCAAGGTGTCGGGCGAGCTGCGGCGCAAGGGGACCATCGCGGTCCTGCTCGCGCTTGGCCTCGTGCTGGCCTATATCTGGTTCCGCTTCGAGGGGCAGTTCGGTGCAGGCGCGGTCGTGGCCCTGCTGCACGACGTGATCCTGACCATTGGCGTGTTCAGCCTGGTGCAGATCGAATTCAACCTCGCCATCATCGCGGCGATTTTGACGATCGTCGGCTACTCGCTCAACGATACGGTGATCGTTTATGACCGCATTCGCGAGAACCTGCGCAAATACAAGAAGCGCCCGCTTCCCGAAGTGATCAACATGTCGATCAACGACACGCTGTCGCGCACCATTCTGACGTCCGTGACCACATTGCTGGCGCTGATCGCACTCTACGTGCTCGGGGGGCCGGGGCTGGAAGGCTTCTCCTTCGCCATGATCTGGGGCGTGATCGTCGGGACCTATTCGTCCATCTTCGTCGCATCGCCTCTGTTGATGCTGCTGGGCCTCAAGCGCGGCTCCCGGATCGATGCGACGCCAACGCCTTCGGACGACGCAGCCCAGCCGGCGTAATCACGAGCATGCAGACGCCGATCAGCTCGGCATCGCTCAAACTGCCGAGCTTGTGGGTAGAGGACGACTCCGCGCCGTCACCGACGAGCCGCCCGTCTGCGCCCAGCCGTTTGACGACCGTGCCAAGCTGGGGATGCTCTACAACGACGATGTCGTCCGTTCTGGCCTTGCGACGCCGGAGTAGCAGCACGTCGCCAGGTGACAGCGTCGGAAGCATGGAGCGCCCGCGCACGCGGAACAGCCGGGCCATCAGCTGCGCCCACGAAAAAGCCCGCCCGGTGAGGGGCGGGCTCTGTTGTTCGGGGCAGTCACCCGCCTAGAGCTTCGGCTCGACCACTTCGACATTCGGCGCGTAGGGCGTCGTGACGCGGTGGGTTTCCACGCCCTTGCTCTTCCAGAAGACTTCGGCGAACTGATTGGACAGCTCGACCAGCTTCTCCCCGTCCTCGCGGTGCAGGTCCTGCTTCACGGCGGAACCGGCCAGCATGATGCCGTGGGCGAGCTCGTGGCATTTGGCCATGTCGTCCTGGTTCTTGGGCTTCATGAAGTCGCCCCAGATGACGCGGGTCTCGTGCTTGCACTTTTCCGCCATTTCTTCCTTCTTGGCCGTGTTGCGCGCGACCTGCATGGCAAAGGCTGTGTGCGACAGGTTCTTGTCGGGCAGGCTCAGCAGGATGTCGATCTGGCGCAGGGCGGAGACGGCGTAGTACTGCACGATGCGCGCATCATAGATGCCGCACGGGATGTCGCAATGCGCGTCGACGACGGGCAGGTCGAGGCGGGAGAGGAGTGTGTGCAACATGTGTGTTAGCCTTTCCGCTTGATGAGGAACGCAACGCCCGCGACCATGGCGACACCGATAATGGCCACGGCCCATCCGTGCTGGACGAGGAAGTGACCGACGTCGGCGCCGTGATGCGCTCCGGCATCGGCGAAAGCGGGGGAGGCGATCAGGCTTGCGCTGACCGCGGTGAAAAGGCTGGCACGTCGCATGGCAATTCCTTTGCAGAAGGTTAAAGGGCGTGCGCGACCCCTAGGGCAAAGCCCATGGCGACCGCAAGACGAACAAGGCCCGCTGTGACGATTTCCATCCATAACGATGTCCTGGAGCGGGTCTCCCTCGCCGATCCCGACCGCATGCGCGCCGCCCGCCTCGCCGAGCCGGACATGCGCGACCGCCTCTTCGCGCTCTACGCCTTCCACGCCGAACTCGCCAAGGTGCCGGAACTGGTCAGCGAACCCATGCTCGGCCAGATCCGTTACCAGTGGTGGCGCGACTGCCTCGACGAGATCTACGGCTCTGGCCCGGTTCGCAAGCACGAGGTCAGCACACCGCTGGCCGAAATGGTCGCGCAGTCCGGCGTCAGCCGCTTCCTGCTGGAGCGCATAATCGACGGCCGCGAACGTGATCTCGACCCTCAGCCCTTTGCGTCGATTGTGGAAGCGACGGATTATGCGGACGCGACGAGTGGCGCGCTGCTGAATGCTGCGCTCGCCGTAATCGGAGAGGACGGCCGCGACGCGGCGGGCCGGGCCTGGGGGCTGACCGGGCTCGCGCGGGGGTATCGTTACTATGCGGACTCGATGCTGAAGAGCGTG
>JAHDEU010000292.1 GCA_020628635.1 Hellea sp.
CGAGCACATGGGCGGAGAACTCCGGCAGCTCGTCGAGGAAGAGCACGCCGCGATGCGCGAGGCTCGCCTCGCCCGGCCGCGCCTTGGTCCCGCCACCGACCAGCGCGGGCATGGAGGCGCTGTGGTGCGGGGACCGGAATGGCCGCTCCCGCGTCAGCTCGCCCCGCTCCAGCAATCCCGCGACCGAGTGGATCATCGACACGTCGAGCAGTTCGGCGGCGGACAGCGGCGGCAAGAGCCCCGGCAGGCGTGCCGCGAGCATGGACTTGCCCGATCCGGGCGGGCCGACCATCAGCAGGTTGTGGCCCCCGGCGGCGCAGATTTCCAGCGCGCGCTTGGCCGTGTCCTGGCCGCGCACGTCGCGCAGGTCCGGCACGCGTTCGCCGGATTGGCGCAGCGGACCGGCTTCGGGACGGGCCAAGACCTGGCTTCCCTTGAAGTGGTTGATCAGCCCCACCAGAGTGCGCGGCGCGAGCAGGGGAAGGTCCCCCGCCCACGCCGCTTCTGCCCCATTGGGCTCCGGGCAGATCAGTCCGAGACCATGGCTGTTGGCCATGACCGCGGCAGGCAGCGCGCCGGGCACGGCTGCCAGTGTTCCGTCGAGCGCGAGTTCGCCGATCGCGGCGAACCCGGAGAGGTCCTCGCCCGGGACTACCCCCAGCGCGCCCATCAGACCCAGCGCGATCGGCAGGTCGTAATGCGCGCCCTCCTTGGGCAGGTCGGCCGGCGCGAGGTTCACCGTCACGCGCTTGCCGTGGAGGCTCAGCCCCAACGCCGCAAAGGCCGCCGTGACCCGTTCGCGGCTCTCCGCCACCGCCTTGTCGGCCAGACCGACAATGGCGAAATGCGGGCGGGATGCGGTCGCGACCGAGACCTGCACATCGACGCGCCGCGCCTCTGCGCCCTCGAAAGCGACCGTCGTAATCCGCGCGACCATGCGAGCTCCTCTCTCGGTCCTTAAAAAGACAGACCCGCGCGAACAAAGCAAGAACTTTTCGACGTTTCGACTGCGGAACGATGTGGATGAGAAGCGGCAGGTTCACACGGGAGTCAGGGTGCCCCCGCTATTCGAGCGTCATGATGACACTCAACCGCCTTGCCCTGCTGATCTCCGGAATACTCCCATTGACCCTCGCCCCGTCCGTCGCGGTGGCCTGTTCCTGCGTCTTTCCCGGCGGGGTCACGTCCGAGGCGCTGGACGGCACTACCGTGTTCCGCGGCACCGCACGGACGACATTCGAGGCCGAGACGGCGGAGCCGTCCGACCCGACCATGCCGAGTTTCGGTCAGGAATACGAGACCACCTTCGACATCCGCACGCTCTACCATTCTGCCGACGGCACGCCCGAGAGGATCACCGTCACGCACATCCTGTCTGGCGCCGCCTGCGGCAAGCAGTTCACGCCGAACCAGAGCTATTTCGTCGTCGCGCAGGTCTGGCGCGGAAAGCTCCGCGCCGGGCTGTGCGAGCCCTTTACCGAGGCGCAGGTGATCGCAGACCTCGACAGCGACACGTCGATCATCCGCAGTCGGCAGGCGAACAACGCGGCCGATCCCGCGCAGCCCTGATCGATCACGCCACAACCGTGATGGGCGTAGGGCCGTCCTTGCCTGCATAGCCGTCGCCCGCGCACTCTCCCGTCCAAAGGGAGACACGCCATGCATCCACGCCAGTTCGCGCAGGACACACCCGACGCGCCCGCCCTGTCCATGCTGGATGCGGGTGGAGCCGTCACGCAGACGCTGAGCTATGCTGAGCTGGAGCGCCGCGCGAACCAATACGCCCACGCACTGCGCGCGCTCGGCCTCCAGAGGGGCGACAGCTTCGCGGTGTGGAAGCGCAACAGCCTGTCCTTTCTGCCGCTCTACTGGGCGGCGCAGAGGGCGGGGCTGCTGATCGTGCCCGTGGCGGTGCATCTGTCGCCCAGCGAGGTGGACTACATCCTCGGCAATAGCGGGGCGAAGCTGCTGATCGTGGACGGCCGCGTCGGGGCGGTGTCGGAGTTCGAGCCCTCCGCCGCGCTGCAGGGCCGCGTCTATTTCGCCGACGATCCGGTGCCGGGCCTGCCGGATTGGAACGCGCTCGCCAACCAACAGCCTACGACGCCGATCCCCGACGAGAGCGCGGGCTATCACATGATGTACAGCTCCGGCACGACGGGTCGGCCCAAGGGCATCAAGCCCGCCCTGCCGGATGACGACGTGCAGCACGTCCACCCGTTCACCCCGCTCATGCAGGCGCTCTACGGGCTGACGCCCGCGACCCGCTACCTGTCTCCCGCGCCGCTCTACCATGCGGCACCCCTCGTCTATTGCACGCTGATCATGCGCGCGGGTGGGCACGTCTTTGTCATGGACAAGTTCCGGGAGGAGGCATTCCTGTCGGCCATCGAGCGCCACCGGATCACCTTCACCCAGACCGTGCCGACCATGTTCGTGCGCCTGCTCAAGCAGCCCGAGAGCGTGCGCGCCGCCTATGACGTCTCCAGCCTGACCCATGTGGTGCACGCCGCCGCCCCCTGTCCCGTCGCCATCAAGCGGCAGATGATCGACTGGTTCGGCCCCGTCATCCACGAATACTATGCCGGGACGGAAGGCAACGGCATGACCTACACCAACAGCGCCGACTGGCTGGAACGTCCCGGCACGGTCGGCCGCGCGATCTATGGCCAGTGCTTCGTCTGCAGTGAGGAGACGGGCGAGGTGCTGGGGCCGAACGAGACCGGTACGGTCTATTTCGGCGGCGGGTCGGAGTTCGAATATCACGACGACGCGGCCAAGACGGCGGGCGCGCGCAACCCGGTCAACCCCGCCTGGACCACGTTGGGCGATATCGGCCATCTGGACGAGGACGGCTTTCTCTACCTCACCGACCGCAAGGCCAACATGATCATCTCCGGTGGGGTGAACATCTATCCCCAAGAGACCGAGAACGTGCTGCTCGAACACCCATCCGTGCTCGACGCCGCCGTGCTCGGCACGCCGTGCCCGGAAATGGGCGAGCAGGTGACCGCCTTCGTGCAGGCCGTGCCGGGGGCAGTGACGGACGGTCTCGGCGCGGAACTGATCGCCTATGCGCGCGACCGGATCAGCCATGTGAAGGCACCGCGGGCGGTGGAGATCGTGCAGAGCCTGCCGCGGACGGAGAGCGGGAAGCTGTTGAAGCGGGTGTTGGTGGGGTGAGTGGGCGCGCGGTGCGCGGCACTTTATTTTGTCACCCCTCCGACCTTGCGTCGCTTCGCTCCACAAGCCCACCTCCCCTT
>JAHDEU010000293.1 GCA_020628635.1 Hellea sp.
TGATTGCAGGCAAGAAACACGGGAGCCGCGCCATGGTTCCGTGCGGGGCGAAGACTCAATATCAATCAATTCGGCTCGCCCGGCCAGCGTGTCGCGATGGCACTCGGGCGTTGGGCCAGAGCGTCCTTCCAGCGCGCGAGGGGGAGCTTGGCGCCGATCATGGCCGCGCCTTCATTGGTCAGGCCGATGGCGTGGATCATGGGCCAGAGGTGTAGGTCGGCAAGGCTGAGCTCCGGGCCCGCGACATGGCCCGCGAGCTCCAGCCGTTCGGACAGCAGGCCGAGTTGCCAGTCGATCACCGGCAGGGCTCGGGCGACAAATGCCTCGTCCGCCTGCCGTCCCATGAGCGGGGCAACCAGGCGCGGCAGGACGAGGCCGGGATCGGACACGGCGAAGAGATAGTTGTCCGCGACCGAAATCCACTGCTGCATGCGGGCGAGCGCCAGCGGGTCGGTCGGTGTCAGCGCGCCGTCATTGTGGGCGGCATCGAGATAGGCGGCGACGGCGCGCGTCTCATAGATCAGCTCGCCGTCGATATGCGCGGCCGGGGTCCTGGCGAAGGGGTGCAGGCCGCGCGCACGCACGGTCTTGGCATCCATGGGCTGGATGCGCCACGCCACGCCCGCCTCTTCCGCGACCACGGCGCAGATGCGGGCATAGGTGGACACGGGCGGGCTGTAGAGCACGAGTTCGGTCATGGAGTCTCCAGGTGCAGCGCAGCCCCGGTCGCAATCAGCTGGGACGGGCTCATCCCGAACATGTCGCGGAAGGCGCTGGACAGATGCGCGCTGCTGGCGAAGCCCGCGCCGTGTGCGGCCGCCGTCAGACTGTCCCCGCGCGCAACAGAACGCACCACCGCGCCCATGCGGCGCCATTGGCGGTAGCGCGAAAAGGTCAGGCCGGTGTCGCGCTTGAAGAGCTTGCGGAAGCGGTCAGGCGACAGGCCGGACAGGGTCGCCGCGTCCGAGAGCGTGGCGAACTCGTCCGGCGCGCGGCCGATGGCGTCGGCGGCGCGGGCAACGGCTGGGTGCGGTGCGGAGCGGTCCGTGATACCGAGCGCGCGGCGGAGCTGCTCGACGAAAAGCGCGGGGTCCTCGGCCGGTCCGGTCCGGGCCAAGGCGTGCAACTCATCCGTCCCGCCGGATCCGACCGTGCTCAGCTCATCGCGCAGCGGGTCGGAGAAATAGAGCAGCACTGCTCCGCCGGGCGGAACACGACCCATCGAGGCCGCGCCTATCACGCTTGGCCTGCCCGCCCCCTCCAGCGGCAGCACGACCATGGGCACGGCGCTGCGGAACGCCGCTATGCCGTGCGCGCGTCCCATGAACACGGTGCGCTGCCCGGTCAGCACGAGGCGGGACGGCGCGAATCCATCGGTGTAGGGCTCGGCCGCATTTTGAAAGACGAGGCTCATCCCCTTCCCTATGGCGGGCGGCGGAGGGTTTTGCCAATGACCGCACAGATCGTCACGCTGATCGTCACCGCCGCGCTGTTTGCGCTGATGGGCATGGGCAGCCTCATCGCGCCCACCAATGTGACCGCGCAGTTCGGCATTCCGGAGCTTAACCGCGACGGCCGCAACGAGGTCCGCGCGGTCTATGGCGGCTTCGGCTTGGCCGTCGCGGGCGCGCTGGTGCTTGCCGTCCTGCACCCGGAATGGCGCGCGGGGGTAGCGCTGACCGTGGCGCTCGCGGTCGGCGGCATGGCGGGCGGGCGCCTGCTGTCCGCCGCGGTGGACCGTGGCATCTCCCGCACGCCGCTTTTCTACTTGGGATTGGAGTTGGTCGGACTGGCCGCGCTGTTATGGGTGGCGCTGGGCTAGCGCCACGCCCGCCATGCGACGAAGGCAAGCGGGAGCAGGCCGACCGCGTCGGCCAAGGCGATCCTGCGCAGCGGGCCTGCTTCCGCGCCCGCACTCATATAGACCGCGATGAAGCCGATCATGCTGATCGCGCAAACGATGCTAGCAAGGCGTCTCGCCTCGGGAGCTATCGCCGCGAAGACACACGCTGCCAGCACGGCGAGGAAAAGCGCGGCGCGGTGGGTCAGCAGCACGCCGAGATCGCCAGAGGCTGGCACGCCGTAGAGCCGCTCCACCATGCCGGGCCGCAACAGCGGCAGGGACGGCGCGAGGTGCAGCGCGGCGAGCAGGACCCAGCAGAGTTTAGTCAGGGCTTCCATGGCGGCTCCCCTAGCCGCGCGGGACCACGGGCGCTTTCAGATTCCGGCAGTTGCAAGCGGGCCTTTAAATCCGTGCCAACACATGCGTGCTATCCTGCGGCATGGTGGCCGTTGGGCGCGCCCGCCGCTTGCCTGCCGCCCCAAAGCCATTAGGTCGGGGCCATGGATTTCCAGCTCGACGAAGACCTCACCATGATCCGCGACATGGCGGCGAATTTCGCCGCCTCCGAGCTCGCGCCCCATTCCGAGATGTGGGACCGGGAGAAGTTCCTCGACCGCGGCGTGTTCGAACGCGCCGCCGCGCTCGGCTTTCTCGGCATCTACACACCCGAAGAGCATGGCGGCACGGCCTTGTCCCGCCTGGCTTCGGCAATCGTGTTCGAACAGCTTGCGGCGGGCGACGTGTCCCACACCGCCATGATGACCATTCACAACATGGCGACCTGGATGGTGGACCGCTTCGGCGGCGACGATCTGCGTGCGCGATATGTGCCGAAGCTGACGGCAGGCGAGCTGATCGCGAGCTATTGCCTGACGGAACCGGCGGCCGGGTCGGACGCCGCGTCGCTCTCGACAAAGGCTGTCCGGGACGGCGACGAATATGTGCTCAACGGCTCCAAGCAGTTCATCTCCGGCGCGGGCTGGTCGGATGTCTATGTCACCATGGCGCGCACATCTGACGACGGAGCAAGAGGGGTGTCCTGCTTCGTGGTCGAGAAGGACATGCCGGGCGTGAGCTTCGGGGCGACCGAGCGCAAGATGGGCTGGAACGCCCAGCCCACGGCGCAGGTCATTTTCGAGGACGCGCGCGTGCCCGTTGCGAACCGGGTCGGCAGCGAGGGCGAGGGCTTCCGCTTCGCGATGAGCGGGCTCGATGGCGGCCGCATCAATATCGGCGCGTGTTCGCTGGGCGGCGCGCAGACTGCGCTGAATCTGGCACTCGGCTACGCGGCCGAACGCAAGCAGTTCGGCAAGCGCATCGGCGATTTCCAGAACACGCAGTTCCGCCTCGCCGACATGGCGACCGAGCTCGAGGCGTCGCGCCTGATGATCTACTCCGCCGCCGACGCGCTCGACA
>JAHDEU010000294.1 GCA_020628635.1 Hellea sp.
GCAGGGAAGCGGCGCTGGGTTCGTTCAACCGGGTGAGGGTCAATCTAGAATATGATGACATATCGGAGCTGTGGGTCCGCATCTGGAATATTCTGATGGTTGTCGTTGGAATTGTGTCCTCCGGGTTCATTCCCTTTATGGCGATGCAGATCCAGAGCTACCTGTCATGACCCGGCGCCTCGACCCCAATGAGCGCATCGTATGGAACCGCGTGGCGCGCACGGTCGTCCCGCGCCGCCGCCCGCACGGCCCGCAGGCCGCCAAGCCGCTGCCGGCGCGCCCCGGAGAGACGAGGGAAGACTTCGGCGCCATGATGCGCCTGCCCGCGCTGCAAACGGCCAAGGCCGATCCGACCGGTCCCGTGCCGGCCAATACCGACCGCCCCGTGCGGCGTGGCCGGGTGGAGATCGACGCGCGTGTGGACCTGCACGGCATGACCCGCGAGCAGGCCCGCGCCGCGCTGGCGACGGCACTGATGCGCACGGCCAAGCGCTCGGGCCGCTGCCTGCTGGTCATCACCGGCAAGGGGCCGCGGCTCGAAGGCGTGCTGCGGACCAGCTTGCCGGGATGGCTGAACGCACCCGACCTGCGCCCGTTCGTGTCCAGCTTCGCGCCCGCCCATGTGCGGCATGGCGGCTCCGGGGCGTGGTATGTGTTTCTGAGGAGCGACTGAGATGAACACCAGACACCTGCACGATCCCGAACTGCTGCCGCTGATCGACAACATGCCGAGCTTTTCTTGGTCCGACGCGACCCTGCCCACCATCCGCGAGACCTTTGCCGCGCTGCAGCCCGAACCTGCGCCGCTGCCCGCCGGAGTGAGCGTGGAGGAGATCGCCATTCCCGGCCGTCCGGGCGAGCCGGATGTGCGCGCGCTTCGGTTCGACCCGCCCGGCACGCCGCGCGGCCTGCTGCTGCACTTCCACGGCGGCGGCATGGTCATGGGACGGCCCGAACATTCCATCGACCGAAATGCGAGCTTGAGCGCGCAACTCGGCGTGACCGTGCTCGCGCCCGCCTACCGCCTGTCGCCCGAACACCGCGCGCCCGCCGCCGTGATGGACGGGCTCGCCGCGCTGCTCTTCGCCGCGCATCACACCCCGCTAGAGCGCATCGTCGTCACCGGCGACAGCGCGGGCGGGCTGATGGCGGTAAGTGTGGTGGCGGCGGGCCGCGCGCACCTGCCGGGCCGCGTCGCGCTGCTGCATCTCGTCTATCCCATGCTGGACCCCGCCACCGGAGGCCCGGACTGCCGCGCGCTGCCGACTTCGGGCGAATTCCTCTGGACCCGCCAAAGCAACCGCTATGGCTGGGATGCCTATCTGGACGGCAAGGACCCGGTCGCCGCCCATGTGCCCGCCGCGCTGGAGGATGTGTCCGACTTTCCACCCGTGTGGATCGGCACGGGCAGTCTCGATCTGTTCTTCGCCGAGAACCTGCGCTTCGCCGCGCGGCTGGCGGGCGCGGGCGTGAGCGTCGACATGAACGTCTATTCCGGCGCGCCCCATGCGTTCAACATCGTGCCGGAGGCTGCGGTCACCAAACGCTTCACCCGCGACTACCTCGAAGCGCTGCAACGTGTGTTCGCCGCCGAGTGAAGCCGCGCTCTTGCCTTGCTCCAAGCGCTCGGCCAAACACGATCCATGAAATCCTACCTGCTCCTCGCTTCCGCCCTCATTCTCGCCGGATGCGGCGCCGGCCAGCCGGGCGCGGACAGCCTCTCCGCGTCCCCATATGACGCCAGCAGCTTCGCCGCGACCGGCCTGCCCGCCGCCACTCTGCCGGAGCTCAGCGACGCGCTCGCAGACGGTAGCACCACGTCCGAGCGCCTGACGCAAAGCTATCTCGACCGGATCGAACGCATCGACAGGGGCGGCCCGCGCCTGCAATCGGTCCTCGCGCTCAACCCCGACGCGATGGAGCAGGCCCGCGCCTCCGATGCCCGCCGCAAGGCCGGACAGGCGCTTGGCCCGATGGACGGCCTGCCCATCCTGCTCAAGGACAATATCGAAACGCGCGACCCCGTTGCGACCACGGCGGGCGCTCTGGCGCTGGCCGGCAATCTGACAGGCCGGGACAGCCCGCTGGTGGCGGGGCTTCGGGCGCAAGGGGCCGTCATCCTCGGCAAGACCAACCTGTCGCAATGGGCCAATTTCCGCTCCAATGATTCCGTGTCCGGCTGGTCGGCCGTGGGTGGCCAGGTTCGCAACCCGCACATGCTCGACCGCAGCCCGTGCGGATCGAGTTCCGGCTCTGGTGCCGCCATCGCGGCCGGACTCGCGGCAGGCGCGGTCGGCACGGAAACCAACGGCTCCATCATCTGCCCGTCCAACGTCAACGGCGTGGTCGGCTTCAAGCCCTCCGTGGGCGTCATCAGCCAGCAGCACATCATACCGATCAGCAGCACGCAGGACACGGCCGGTCCGATGACGCGGTCTGTCCGCGGCGCGGCGCTGATGATGGACGCGATGGCGACCGATGGCTCGTCAGGCTATGCCGACGCGCTGGACGCGGACTCCCTGCGCGGCAAGCGCATTGGCGTGCTGCGCTTCGCGCAAGGCTCCAGCGCCGACGTGCGGGCCAAGTTCGAAGAGGGTCTCGACGGGCTGCGGCGCGCGGGAGCGGAGCTGGTGGAGATCGAGGCGTTCGAGCTCGGCCTGCCCAGCTACGGTGCGGACAGCCTCAACGTGCTGACGACCGAATTTCGCGCCCATCTCAACGACTATCTCGCGAACAGCCCGGCCGACATTCCTGTGCGTGACTTGTCCGAGCTGCGCGCGTGGAATAGCGGCGAGCCGCGCGAAACGGCCGTGTTCGACCAGAGCCTGTTCGACAGCTCGGACGAACGGCCTGGTCTGGACGATGCGGACTACATCCGCGCGCGAGACGCCGTGCAGCGCGCGACCGGCACGGACGGCATTGACCGGCTGATGCGCGAGCATGACGTCGTCGCCCTCGTCAGCCCGTCCGGCCCGCTGAGCTCGCGCGTCGATCCGATCAATGGCGACACCTGGCCCGCCTGGGCCGGCGCGGGCTATCTCGCGGCGGTCGCGGGTTATCCGCACGCATCAGTGCCCATGGGCACCGTCCACGGCGTCCCGCTCGGCTTTTCCATCATGGCCGGCAAGAACCAGGACCGCGACGTGCTCTCCTACGCCTATGCGCTGGAGCAGGCGACAAACGCCATCGAGCCTCCGCGCTACTACCGCGATGC
>JAHDEU010000295.1 GCA_020628635.1 Hellea sp.
ATACCACCCATAACCCATCTCGCCGGCTTGACCGGCGAGCCCATGGTGCGATCTCGGCGTGACACTCGGAGGCGAGCTGGCGCGTGATCCGTCGCCCACCGCCTGACCTTGCCAACCGAAAGACCCGTCCATGGGCTCGCCGGTCAAGCCGGCGAGATGGGTGTAAAATTGAGCTTGAACCGTCCCTGACAGGCCCCTAGCTCGCCGTCGCCCGAAGCATCCACGCCGTCTTCTCGTGCAGCGTCACCCGCGGCGCGACCGTATCCGCAGTCGCATCATCCTCCGCCTCTTCGGCGATCCGCAGCACTTCGCGCGCGGTCTTGGCGACCTGCTCGTGGCCTTGGGCGAGGTTGCGCACCATGGTCTTCCAGTCGGGCGGGTTGGCGTCCTCTTCCTGCAGCTTCGCGATCTTGGCCATCTGCACATAGCTGCCCGGCGCGTAGAAGCCGAGCGCGCGAATGCGTTCGGCCAGCGCGTCCGACGCCGTCCACATCTCGGTATATTGCTCCATGAACAGCGCGTGGAGCTGCTGGAAATGCGGGCCTTCCACGTTCCAGTGGTAGCCATGCGTCTTCAGGTAGAGCGTGTAGGTGTCGGCCAGCAGGCGCATCATCGCCTTGGCCGAGCGTTCGCGGTTTTCCGCGCTGATTCCGATATTGATGTCCATATTGCGACTATGCGCGCGGGCAGGCTCAGGTTCCCACGAACTCGGCAATCCTGTCGCAGGCGCGCGCGATCTGCTCATCGGCGGCCGCGTAGGACAGGCGGATATGGCCGGGCGAACCAAAGGCCGAGCCGGGCACGGTCGCAACGCCCGCCTGCTTCAACAGCGCCATGGCGAAGTCGGCATCCGTGCCGAACCCGCCCGCCGCCATGGCCTGTTCGCAATCGGCGAACACATAGAAAGCACCGGGCGGTGTCTCGGCCGTGAGCCCGACCGCGCCCAGCCGCTCCACCATCATGTCGCGGCGGCGGGTGTAGGCGGCACGCCAGCCGTCCAGAAATTCGTGGTCGCCATTGAGTGCCGCGATGGCCGCATGCTGGCTGGGCGTGGCGGGGTTGCTCGTCGTCTGGCCCATGAATTTGCGCATGGCGGAGATCAGCCATTCCGGCCCGCCCGCATAGCCGATGCGGAAACCCGTCATGGCATAGGCCTTGGACACGCCGTTCATGGTCAGGATGCGCTCGGACAGATCGGGCGCAACAGACGCCATGGTCGCGAAATCGCCCGCATAGACCAGCGCCTCGTAGATATCATCAGAGAGCACCATGACGTGGGGGTGGGCGCGGATCACCTCGGCCAGCCCGCGCAGTTCCTCCGCGCTATAGACCGCTCCGCTGGGATTGCTCGGGCTGTTCAGCATCAGCCAGCGCGTGCGGGGCGTGATGGCGGCCTCCAGCTGCTCGGGCGTGATCTTGAAGTCCGCGCCGCCCTGTATGATCACCGGCGTCGCGCCAGTGAGGCGCACCATGCTCGGATAGCTGACCCAATAGGGCGCGGGCACGATGACCTCGTCGCCGGGACCGCAGGTCACGAACAGCGCATTCCACAGCACCGCCTTGCCGCCCGGCCCGACATTGATCTGGGCGGGGGTGAAGGTCAGCCCGTTGTCGCGCTCGAACTTCTCGATGATCGCGGCCTTCAGTTCCGGTATGCCGTCCACCGCCGTATAGCCCGTATGGCCGTCGCGCATGGCCTTGTCGGCGGCCTCGACAATGTGCTCCGGCGTGGCGAAGTCGGGCTCACCCGCCGACAGGCCGATGACATCCGCGCCGCCCTGGCGCAGCTCGCGCGCGGCCTGGGTCATCGCCATGGTGGCGGACGGCGCGACGGAAGCGATGGCGTCGGAGAGTTGTTTGGTCATGGCGCTATCCTAGCCGCAGCGTTACTGGCGCGCCATGAGCGTCCGCGAATTTCTCGTGCTGTTGATGGTCTGCACCATCTGGGGCCTGCACTTCACCGTCATGCGCACGGTGATCGGGACCGAAGGCGTGGACCCGCTCTTCTACGCGGCCGTGCGGATGAGCTGCGTCGCCCTGCTGATGGCGCCCTTCCTGCGCTGGCATAAGGGGCAGATGCGTTATGTGCTGCTCGCCGGGCTTGGCTTCGGTGCGCTGAACTACGCCTTCATGTTCCCGGCGCTCGGCATGACCACGGCCAGCGCGGCGGCTGTCGCGATCGAGCTCTACATGCCGTTCTCCGTGCTGCTGGGCGTGCTGTTGCTGGGCGAGCGGATCAAGCTCTGGTCGGGGCTGGGCATCGGGCTAGCCTTTGCGGGCGTTGTCATCATCGGCCTGTCCGAGCCCGGAGAGGCGGCCGGCCCGCTGTTCGCGCTGGGTCTCGTACTCATGGCCTGCGCGGCGGCGAGCGAGGCGGCGGGCGCGGTCGCGGTCAAGCGCGTGACGCTCAACCCCATGGAGATCCTCGCCTGGACCGGGGTGGTCGGGACTGTCGTGCTGTGGCCGCTGACGCTGGTGCTGGAAGACGACCCGCTCGCCAATTTCGCGCCCGGCCGCCGCATGGCGCTGTTCGGAGGTCTGGCCTATTCCGCGCTGCTGGTTTCCATCGTGGCGCATGGGTCATACTACTGGTTGCTGGCGAGACTCCCGATCAATGTCGTCGCGCCGCTGGGCCTGCTCAACACGGTGATCGGCGTGGCGGGCGGGCTGGTCCTGCTGGGCGAGCCACTGACGCTCGGATTGGCGACGGGCATTGCCGTGACGCTGTCGGGCGTCGGCGTGATCCTGTGGAGAAGCCGCGTGAAAGCCGCAGCCTTGCCAGAGCCCGGCCCTATTCCTGCCATCCCGGACAATTAGCCATGGGGCATGAACAGGATCATCGATACGCGAGTGAAGGCGAAAGACACGGGCAGCTTCGGGGTGTGGGCGACAGGCGCCTGCGCAGTCCTGTGTGCCTTGGTTCTGCTGGCGGCGGGTTGACGACAGCCAACCTTTAGACGCCGTGACAAAGCCGTAAGCGCTGCATCTGCGCGCTTGGCGTCGGCGTTCGCTCTGCTAGACGTTGGCTGGGTCTAAGCAGGGGAGGGCCGCGCCGTCGTGAACGCCTTCGCCGCCTATAGCCGCCGCTTCTCTCCCTATCTCGACGACCATCCGCTGCTCGACATGCTGGACGACGACGCGCAGCGCACGGCCTCCATCATCGCCGGGGCGCTGGTGGTGCATGTGGCGCTGTTCTTCGTGCTCTC
>JAHDEU010000296.1 GCA_020628635.1 Hellea sp.
GACCTGTGCGTTCTCGGGCCCATCGCACCATGGGCTCGCCGATCAGGTCGGCGAGATGGGGCGGGTGTTGGGAGATCGGCTCGCTTGTCCACACGTCTCAGCCTGGCAAGCTCGTAGGCGTGTCGAGACGGTTGGCCAAAACACTCACACGCGTGAAAGAACATCAAGATCGGCGGGTCCCGCCGCACCTTGCTGCGGCCGGTGCGACAGATCGGGCATGAAGCGTCGTCCGACAAAAAAACCCCGCCGCTCGGACGGAGCGACGGGGACTTTCTATCGGGCGTTTGGGGTCGCCCAGGAATAGCGCCTACCTAGCGCGGCGCGCGTTTGGCCAAGATGCGCTGAAGCGTGCGGCGGTGCATGTTGAGTCGGCGTGCGGTCTCGGAGACGTTCTTGCCGCAGAGCTCGTAGACGCGCTGGATGTGTTCCCAGCGGACACGGTCGGCGCTCATGGGGTTCTCCGGCGGCTCTGGCGCTTCGCCGGGCTCAGAGAGCAGCGCCTTGCAGACATCGTCGGCGTCGGCCGGCTTGGCGAGGTAGTCCACCGCGCCGCGCTTCACGGCGGAGACGGCCGTCGCGAGATTGCCGTAGCCGGTCAGCATGACCATCTTGCAGTCGGGCCGTGCCTCGTGGAGCTGGTCGATGACGTCGAGGCCGTTGCCGTCTTCGAGCCGCATGTCGAGCACGGCAAAGGCGGGCGGGTTGTCGCGGACCGATTTCTTGGCCTCGAAAACGGTTTCGACGGTTTGCACGGTGAAGCCGCGCTGCTCCATCGCGCGGCCCAGCCGCGTGCGGAAGGGCGCGTCGTCGTCGAGGATCATCAGCGTGGCATCCGCTGGCAGGGCGTAGGCAGTCATGGTCGTCTCCATATTGCTTCATGGAATATACGCATGAGCGCCCTGCGCGGCTTGGACGCAGGCGCGAATAATCGCAGCTCGGCGGCGGGTGTTGCCGAGCGTTAAGCCTGCAGCGCGTCGATTGGCCAGTTCGCGCGCACACGCGCACCGCCCAGCGGGGAGCGCTCGAACGTGATCGTGCCGCCCGTGCGGGTGACCAGAGTGGACGCGATGAACACGCCCAGGCCCAGCCCGCCCGCACTGCCGGAGCGGGCCCGGCTGGTCACATAGGGCTGGCCGAGCCGCGCGCGAATGAGCGGCTCGAAACCGGGGCCGTCATCATCGACCGTGATCTGGATGTCGTCCTGTGTCGTGCTGGCGGTGAGCTCCACGGTGTCAGAGGCAAAGTCCACTGCGTTCTCGGTGAAGTTCTTGAGCGCATAGAGCAGCTCCGGGCGTCGCCGGATTGAGATGGGCAGGCCGGGGCCGCTCTGTCGGCTCTCCACCACGATGTCCTTGCCGCGCGAGATATAGGGCTCGGCCGCTTCCTCCAACAGGTCTTCGAGCGACAGTTCTTCGTGGATCAGGTCCGGCGTGTCGCCGCGCAGGGCGAGCTGTTCGAGGATGTTCCGGCAGCGCTGGGCCTGTTCCAGCACGAGCTGGGCGTCCTCGCGCATGGCGGGCTCTTCGAGCTCGCGGGTCATTTCCTTGGCGACGACGGTGATGGTCGAGAGCGGCGTGCCGAGTTCGTGCGCGGCGGCGGCGGCGAGAGAGCCGAGCGCGGAGAGTTTCTGTTCCTGCGCCAGCCGCTGCTCGGTCGCGGACAGCGCCGCGCCCATGCGTCGGGACTCCGACGTCGCGCGCCACGCATAGAGCGTGGTGAAGGCCGTGCCGACCACGATGCCGGACAGCAGGCCGATGTCATAGACCGGCGGCAGGTTGAACGGCACGCCGGGCATCCAGGGCAGGGGCTGGTGGAAGAAGAGAAGCAGCACGGCGGAGGCGAGGGCGAGCCCCGCCACCGTGCCCAATACGCGCTTGGACAGGGTGGTTGCGCTGGTCACCACGGCGGCAAGAAACAGGATGGAAAACGGGTTCTCGATTCCGCCATTGAAATAGAGCAGCAAGGCGAGCTGCAGGATGTCGAACCCCAGATGCAGCATGGCCTCACGGTCGCTCACGCGCCGGTCCAGCGGCAGGAGCGTGGACACGGCGACATTGACGGCGATGGCAGCGGATATGACCGCAAGGCTCGGCCAGACGGGTACCGAGAAGTTCAGCAGTTGCGACACGATCAGCAATGTCACGATCTGCCCCGACACGGCTGCCCAGCGCAGCAGAACCAGCGTGTAGCGCCGCAGCGCGCCGGTTGCTCGCGGGGCGCGCATGATCTGCTCGCCCAGATGCGGCGCGTCGACGGGTGACGGGAAGGGTGCGTTCATCTGGCGGGGTTCAATGCGGACATAGGCGCACTATATACGCAGGACAGCCTTTCGCCATGAGACTAAATATGCGCCTTTCCGCACTCACTGCTGCCTTCGCCGCGCTTGCCCTGACGGCCTGCGGTCCGGGCGAGACAAGGACCGATGTCGCGCGCTCCGGACAGACGACGAGCATCGGCACGGCCGATCTGGGCGGGCCCTTCACGCTTGTGGACGAAACCGGCGCCACGGTGACGGAGGCCGAGCTCATCGGCCAGCCGAGCCTTGTCTATTTCGGCTTCAGCTATTGCCCCGATATCTGCCCGACCGCGCTGCAGAAGCTCGGCGCGGCGCAGGAGGCCATGGGCGAGGCGGCGGACGAAGTGCAGTTCATCATGGTCTCGGTCGATCCCGAACGCGACACGCCCGAACAGCTCGCGACCTATGTGACGAATAATGGCTTCCCGAAAGGATTGCGCGGCTTCACGGGAACCGTGGAGCAGGTCGAAGCGGCAAGAAAGGCATGGAAGGTCTATGCTCAGAAGACGGAGATGGAGGACTCGCAGATGGGCTACACGGTGGACCATCAGGACATCGTCTTCCTGACCGGACGCGACGGGAAATATGTCGCTTTCTTCCCCAATCGCAGTACGCCGACGGAGATTGCGGGGCGGGTGCGGAACTATCTGGCGACGGGAAAGTAGCCAGTTTCACTCGGACCCGTAATGTTTTCTCTCTTCGCTCATTCCCGCGAAGGCGGGGATCCAGTCATGCGAGTCTGTGCGGTCTCTCGATGATGTCATGATCCCGAATAACTGGATCCCCGCCTTCGCGGGGATGAGCGATGTGTGGGTATGAGTGTGGGTTGGTCGCTTTAGAAGGGCTAACCCTACTGGCCACCTACCGCGTTTCGCCGGGCACCCACATCACGTCGCCTGCGCCTTGCGCA
>JAHDEU010000297.1 GCA_020628635.1 Hellea sp.
TCCACTTCGGGGCTGACGGCCTGCACGGCGGCGGCTTCGAGCGCCTTGGCCTCCAGATCCGACGCGCCGCCGTCGCGCGTGAACTGCAGGCCCCGGAGGTGCCCGATCATCTGGTCGTCGACGAAGACGCTGCCGTCATCCTTGATAGACGCTGTCATGTCCGCTCCCGCGCCAATCGTTCTCAAGAGCCGGGATGTCCGCTTGTCGACGAAACGCGCGATGAGACCCTCATGCAGCGCGTCGGACAGGCCGTCCTCCACGCGGCGGGCCTCGGACGCCCATTTCTCGGGCTCGGCCATCCAGCTGGATTTGGACGCGCAATAGGTCCAAGTGCGGATGCGCGCAAGCCGCGCCGATAGCGTGTCGACATCGCCCGTCGTGTCGTCGCAGCGCCCGATCTTGCGGGCCATGAAGTCGTCCTTGAGCCGCCCGCCACCCGAAACCAGCGCGCGGTAGATGTCCTGGAGCAGTCGCACATGCGCGTCGATGGTGAGGTTGCGGAAGTCGGGGACGGAGCACACGTCCCAGAGCTGGCGGACCTGTGCGGGCACATGGATGCCGTTGGCGACCTCCGGGATGGCCATCATGCGCTCGAGGGACAGCTCGTCTTCCGCGCCCTTGATCCGGCGCAGGCGCTTGGTCGGGCGAGGCGCGTGAAGGCTCTCGACCAGCGCGGCGAGGCTGGAGAAATCGAGGTCCGAATTGCGCCACTCGACATAGTGGAGCGGTTCGAACTGGTGTCGGACGATGCGGTCCACCAGCTCGTCGTCCATCTCGGGGCAGTCGCCCGTCGTGCCGAAGGTGCCGTTCTGGCGAAAGCGCCCGGCGCGGCCCGCGATCTGCGCGGCCTCCATGGGGCGCAGATAGCGGCGTCGGCGGCCATCGAATTTGGACAGCCCGGCAAAGGCGACGTGGTGCGTGTCGAGATTGAGCCCCATGCCGACCGCGTCGGTCGCGACGAGAAAGTCCACCTCTCCGCTCTGGAACATTGCGGCCTGCGCGTTGCGGGTGCGGGGCGACAGCCCGCCCATCACCACGGCCGCCCCGCCGCGCAAACGGCGCAAGGCTTCGGCCAGAGCATAGACCTCCTTGGAGGAAAACGCGACAACCACGGAGCGCTTCGGCAGGCGGTTCAGCCGTGTCGGCCCGGCATAGGACAGCTCGGAAAACCGCTCGCGCCGGTCGAAGACCACATCGGGGACCAGAGTCCGGATCACGTCGCGCGCCGTTTCCGCCCCCAGAAACAGCGTCTCCTCATAGCCGCGCATATGCATGACGCGGTCGGTGAAGACATGGCCGCGCTCGTGATTGCCCATCAGCTGCACTTCGTCGATGGCGACGAAAGCGAAGCGGCGGTCCACCGGCATGGCTTCCACCGTGCAGACGAAATAGCGCGCATGTGGCGGGACGATCTTCTCCTCGCCCGTGACCAGCGCGACGTTTCCCGCACCGATGCGCGACGCAATGCGGTCATAGACCTCGCGGGCCAGCAGGCGCAGCGGCAGGCCGATCACGCCGGAACTCCGGCCGAGCATCCGCTCCACGGCGTAATGCGTCTTGCCCGTATTGGTCGGCCCGAGAACCGCCTTTAGAATCGGCTGCATGGAGGGGAGATAGGGCAGGGGAGCGATGATTGCGACTGCGACAGACAAGCATTGTGTGGGCCGCTAACGCATCCGTAACTTGCAGATCACCGGCGCAATCCACAGCTAGGCGTCATGAAAAAGCGCTACAAGATAGTGGGCGGGTTGGCCGCCGTGCTCACGCTGGGCGTCGGGGCGGGGCTCGCCAGCGGACTGCATATCGACGAGGGCGTGGTCTTCCAGCCGCGCCCGCATATGCCGCGCGACACGCTCACCCTGCGCGGGGAGGGCGAGTTCGAGCAGGTCCGCCATGAGCGCGTGGAGCTGGGCGGGCAGACGCTGGCTCTCTCGACCTTTGGCGCGGACACCGGCCCGCTCATCGTCAACTGCTTCGGCAATGCCGCCGACCGCCGCAGTTCCGGCGAGCAATACGCCCACAAGCTCGTCCCGCATGGCCAGGCCCTGCTGTGGGACTATCCCGGCTATGGCGACAGCGCCGGTACGCCCAGCGTGGCCGCCATCGACGCGGCGGCGGATGAGCTGGTCGCACTCGCCGAAGCACGGGCAGGAGAACGCGATTTGATCTATTGGGGCCACAGCCTCGGCGGGTTCGTGTGCAGCACGCTCGCCGCGCGCAGCCCGGAGGCCGACGCGCTGATCCTGGAAACGACGGCGCCGAGTATTGAGGCCGTGGCCAAAGCGTGGACGCCCGAGGGCATTCCGCTGCGGGTGACGTTCGATGAGAGCCTGTCGCGCTACGACACGCCGGACGTGCTGAGCGATTTCAGCGCGCCGATCCTGGTGATCGGGGCGGGCAAGGACCGCGTGCTGCCGGTGGCGCTGGCGCGGGAACTGGCGACGGAACTGGAGGCGGATGGGCGGGATGTCCGGTATTTGGAGTTGCCGAATGCGAACCATTTTGCGGCGGGGTTTGATCCGAAGGCGCAAGCGGCTGTAGCCGCGCTGTTGGACTAGCTGACGCGCTATCGCACAACAGAAATACCCGCTCCGTAGCGCAGCGAAGGGGCTGTAGTGGTATTTCTGTTAGCGTCCGAGGCACGAGGACCGTCCAGCGCAGCTGGAACCCCGGCGCATCTGCCGGGACGAGCGCGCAAGCGGTCGAACTCTGATGGTCGGGCTGTCGCCCGGCTTTCTTATTGCCGTCACCCCTCCGACCTCGCGCGCTTCGCTTGCGAGCCCACCTCCCCTTTCTGGGGAGGAATATAGTGGGTGCTGTTGGAGTCTTTCCACTCCCGTCAGGAAGAGGTGCCCGCAGGGCGGAGGGTACTCTACCGAGATGGAAGTGAGTTTGCCGAGAGAGCCCCCTCCGTCATCGACCCGCTATCGCGGTTCGCTGCCACCTCCCTCTGACGGGAGAGGAAATATGCCGAGTGCTCAAAAACAAGTTCCTCCCCCGTGAGGGGGAGGGGGACCGCGACGAAGTCGTGGTGGAGGGGGACATCAAAGAGAAGCCGGGCGACAGCCCGACCTTCCCACTCGACCGCTGCGCGCTCGTCCCGGCGGGTGCGCCGGGGCTCCAGCTGCGCTCGACGGTCCTCGTTCCTCGGACGCTAACAGAAACACCACTACAGCCCTTCGCTTCG
>JAHDEU010000298.1 GCA_020628635.1 Hellea sp.
AGCCGTCAGCAAACTGCGCGTGCGACGCCAGCACGCCCCGGCCGAAGGACGGGAACTCTGGTGGTTCGGTGACGGACCGGTTTCAGAGCATAGAGAGCGGCGGTCGGGATGTGACCTCTGCACCGTCGCACGTAATCAACAGCCCGGGCCATGGACCCGCCGATCAAGTCGGCGGGAGGCGGCTATTGGGGAAAGGCTACAGGTTCCGTCATCCCGGCCAAGCTCGCAACGCGGGCGCAGAGCCGGGACCCATCGGCCGCGTGACCAAGCCAGCGCTTTTCTCTTCGATGGGTCCCGGATCGGCGGGCTTCGCCCTTGTCCGGGATGACGGAAGGATTTGAAAGCTGTCCCCTAAAAATCCGTCTCCCGCAACAGCACGCCCGCCACACGCCGCCAGATGCGGCTCGCCGCGCTCTGCGGCTTGGCCTCGATCACCGCCACGCCGCGCTCCGTTGCCACCACGCCGTCCGCCGTCGCCGTCAACCGCGACACCGGAATATCCGGCATCAGCCGCCCTTGCGCGTCTTCGGTCACCGTGATAGGCCCGCCTTCCACCAGCGTCAGCAGTGTCTCGTCCACCCGCGCCTGCGCCGTCGGGGACAGCCGTGCGCCGGCGAACTCCCGCGGCTTTGTCTCCAGCGTGTCGGAAATGAACCGCACGCGCGCGTCTGCGTCGATCCGCTCGCTGTCGCTGTCCTTGGGCAGCGCCACCAGCTCCGCGCCGCGCCCGTCAATGCGCAGCAGCGCGGTGCGGCGGCTCGCGCCCATGCCGGGGGCGAGTGCGGTGGAAAGGTGGCGCACATGACCCGCGCTGGCGGCGCGGATCGTCAGTCGCTCCAGCCGCGCGTCGATGGCGGCGAGAGCGGCGCGGGCTTCGATGAGTTGTTCTTGGCGCAAGGACGCTTCGCGGCGTTCCGTCCTGTCGGCGGCCGTCTTGCGCAGCTCGGCCTCGGCCAGCGCCACGCGCAGTTCCGCCAGCGCGCGCTCATGGGTGAGCGCGTCAGAGCGCACATGCAGCAGGGGTGTGCCGGCCTCGACCCAGACATTGTCGGCAACCAGCACCGCTTCCACCGCGCCCGGCTCCGGCGAGAACACGGTCGTCTGTTGCGCGGGCCGAACAAGGGCGGGCGCGATGATCTGCGCGCGCCACGGCACGAAGAGCGCGCCGAGCAGGGCGGCTCCGAGCAGCAGGCTGGTCCGCCCGCGTGGATTGGACAGGATTTGCATGCGTAAGCTCCACCAGTGTTTGAGTTCCTTGAGGACGGGTCGGACGATGAACATCCCTATCTCGGCCACGAACAGCACGATGCCGATGGCCTTCGGAAAGAGATGATGGACGAGGATCGCGATGCCGACGAAGAGAAAGAAGCGGTAGATCCAGGTCGAATAGGCATAGGCCAGCATCAGGCGCGGTCGGGGGGTGTCCGGGCGGCCCTCATCGACGCCGAGCAGGGTCTTGCGCATCCGCCAACGGCCATAGTCGAAGCCGGTCTGCTGCAGGTTGGTCAGGCCCAGCAGGTCGGTCAGCAGGTAATAGCCGTCGAACCGCATGCAGGGGTTCAGATTGACCAGCAGGCTCATCGCCCAGCTCGTCGTGGCGGCAAAGAAGGCAGCCGAGCGCAAGGGTCCGTCCGGCAACACGCTCCAGGCAAAGACGGCGAGGCAGGCGATTGTCAGCTCCACCATCATCCCGGCCGCATCGATCACCGCGCGCTTGCGCTGGTCGGGGATGCGGTAGGCGTCCGTCGTGTCGGTGTAGAGGATCGGGAACATGACCAGGAAAGCCACGCCGATCACGGGAACATGGGCGCCGTAGTGCCGGGCGGCGATGGCGTGGCCGAGCTCGTGCAGCGCCTTGATGACGATCAGCGCGAGTCCGTAGAAAACCAAGCCGGACGGGGTGAAGAAGTAGAGGAAGGTGGAGACGAAACTCTCCCACTGCCGGAGCGCCAGCAGCAATCCGACGGCTCCCAGCGTTCCGACCGCGACGGCCGTGCGCCGGCGCAGCCAGGGCTGCACCCACGGCATGACCCGGTCGAGAAAGCGCTGCGGCCGGAAGAGGGGAATGCGGAAGTAGAGATAGCGGTGCAGCAGCTCCTCGTGGAGCGGGCGGCGGTGCGCGGCTTCGATCCGGGCGAGGGCTTCCGGATCGCCGCCGGGCGGCGTTGCAAACAACCGGTTGCGCGCGAGAAAGCCCGTCAGCGTTTGCAGGCTGTCTTCCGTGAAGCCGGGCAGGCGCGCGAGCATGGCGGGCACCGGCATGGGCCGCCAGACGGCGAGCGCGCGCATGACGGGCTCGGAAATGCGGTGAAACTGACCGCGGACGGGGTCGTGGATCAGGAAACGGCGCGCGCCATCGGCGGCCGGCGATGTCGGCAGGATGGATAGGTCCTGCCGCAGGGGCGTCAGGATTTCCGCGCCCGGCTGCACCTCAGAGCCCTGTCCACTGGCGCGCGAGCGTGAGTGGGCGGCGGATGATGAAATAGCCGAGCGGGGCGGTGTCGCCGTAGACCTTGGCCACGCCGCGCGCGCCGATGCGGGGAAGATCGTCGCTGTTCACCAGTGCCGCGTCCGCTTCATAGGCGACCTTGCCGTCGGGTTGCGGGACGGGTTCCAGGTCGGCGCGGGTCAGCGTCGCCTCGATGGGCGTGATCGGGTCGCTGTCGAGGAAAAACCGCACCCGCGCACCGTCACGCAGCGCCTCGCCATGGGCGAGGGGGGCATGCACGCGCAGCAGCACGCGGGTGGGTTCCGCGACCCGGAGGATCGCTTCACCCGTGGCGACGGGCCGTCCCTCCCAGTCGGAAACGGAAGAGAACAGGACCACGCCGTCGCGGGGTGCGCGGATTTCAGAACAGTCGGTCGCGGGCATAGTTGCGCCGCGCGCGGGCGAGTTCAGTCTCGGCCTGTGCCACGGCGAGCTCGCGCTTGCTCGGCTCGTCGACAAAGGAGGTCAGCGAGGTCTGGCGCAGACGCGCTTCGGCGACCGAGAGCGCTTCCTCGGCGAGGGCCAGTTCGTTGCGCAGCTCGGTCGCGTCCAGGCGAAGCAGTATGTCGCCTTCGCTCACCGCGGCGCCCGGCTCGACAAGAATGTCGTCGATGACGCCGTCAATGGAGGACGACAGGCTCGCGGGCGCGTCCGGGACGACCTCCG
>JAHDEU010000299.1 GCA_020628635.1 Hellea sp.
TCAGCCTGCAGGACGCAGCGCTGACGGGACAGTATTTCGAGGCCGGCAAGCAGAGCTTCGGGGCCAGCGGCCTCGGCGGGTCGCGCATGGGCGCGGACGGGCTGCTGCGCTTTTTCCGCAAGCGCGCGTTCATCGCCAATACGGGCGCGCCATTGACACTGGACGACTTCGCGGAAGAGGGCTGATCCATGGACACGCTGCTGATCGACCGCCCGGACCCCGCTATTGCGCGCCTGACGCTGAACCAGCCCGCGCGGCGCAACGCGCTGACCGCCGCGATGTGGGCCGCCCTGCCCGGGCTGCTGGCCGGGCTCGCGGCGGACAAGAGCCTGCGCGCCCTCATCGTGACGGGCGCGGGCGATCATTTCGCGGCCGGAGCCGACATCACGGAATTCGAAACGCTCTACGCCACGGCGGAATCGGCGGCCCGCATCAGCGCGTCGATCCAGGCGGCCTTCAACGCGCTGGCCGACTTCCCGCTGCCGACGATTGCGATGATCCGCGGGGCCTGCGTGGGCGGCGGCTCCGGCGTGGCGCTGTGCTGCGATCTGCGCTTTGCCGACACGACCGCCAAATTCGCCATCACGCCCGCCAAGCTCGGCCTCGTCTATCCCTTTGGCGACATCGCCCGGCTGATCGACGCGGTCGGCGTGGCGCATGCGCGCGACATCCTGCTGAGTGCGCGGCTGATCAAGGCCAAGCCTGCCCGCAAGATGGGGCTCGTCCACCGGGTTGTCGGGGTGGATGCGCTGGAGGACGAGGTCATGGACTACGTCCGCCACGTTGCGACCCTGTCGCCGGAAAGCCTGCGCGTGACCAAGTCCATGATCAACGCCTATGCCCGCGGTCAGCGCGCCGACACGCCGGACACCGACGCACAGTTCCTCGCGGGCTTTTCAAGCCGGGATTTCGGCGAGGGCTTCCGCGCCTTTCTGGAAAAGCGCAAGCCGGATTTCGGCTAGAGCCGCACCTCTGCGCCCGTCCGGTCGTGTATCGTGACCGACCCCTCGCGGCGGTAGGTGACGCGGCGGATGCCGATATCGTCAAAGGTGCGCTCCGGCATGGGGCCGAGATCAGTAGGTGTGGACACGACCGCATGGCCGTCGCAGGTGAGCGTGTCCGGCAGGGAGGACGCCCATTCGCGCGCGGCCGTTTGGTAGGCTGCGAGCGCCTCCTCTTCGCTTTCCAGCACGATGTGGTGGGGTTGGGCCACCACGCGGGACGGCGTGCCGGCGGGCGCGTCCGCCGCGACGCTGAGCTCGAACACGCGCGGCGCGAGCACGGGCTCCCCCATGACGCGCAGGGGTTCTGCCGCCCCGACCTGGTCATGGCGGACACGCCTGACATAGCGCTCCAAGTGCTCGTCCCAATTGGCGGGATAGGCGCGTGGAGCCTCGCCCCCGCCTGCGAACTCCATGCCGACGGCGAAGTCGGACAGGGCCGCGACACGGGCAGGCTCGGCAAGCTCCTGCCAGTGGAGGTTCCGCACCATGTAGGGAATCGCGCGCTTCACAAGCCGGGCCTGTGTCCTGACCGAACCGTCGTCACCGAGAACCGGTGGGACGAGAAAGACTTCGGTCCGTGGGTGCAGGATATCGGCCCCGCGGCTGACTGTCTCGAACCGCGGCGGCACGATCACGGCCCGCTCCCCCGTCGCCGGGTCCGGCGCGCAGATGACGGCGCCAATCGGCACGGGCGCGAGCGTGCTGGCCTGGGCGTTGGCGGCCAGCAGGAGGACAGCGAGCGTTATGGCAGAGCGGCCGATCACAACCGAAGATTACCCGACTACCACGCCAGCGGCAAGACCGCCCGCTCCCCTCACTCCGGCAGCGTCAGGATATGGGAGACCATGACATTGCCCTCGAACACGGCAATGTCTTCGACATTCACCCCGTCCTCCCGGAAGACGAAGTCGAACACGCCGTCGTCATTGGCGTCCTTGTGCAGCATGACGAGAAAGCTGTCGCCCGCATCGGCGCGGTAGGTGGTTTCGATGACGACCGGCGCGGTCCGGCCTGCCTCGACGCGCGCATACCCTGCCACGATGTCGCCGTCCGGCACGCCCGCCTTGACCGGGTGCAGCACGACCCAGCCGGGCTGCGCGGTCGTCACGCTAGGCAGGGTCACGCGGGTCGCGTTCATGCGGAAGGCGGACCGTTCGGATGCGCCGTCGCGGCTCATCTTGATGGTCACGCCGGTGTCCTCTCGGCTCACGCCGGCGATCTCGATCCGGTTGTCGACGCCGTTGCCCATGGTGATCGCAGGCAGGGCGGGAGCGTCCTGGGACTGGGCGGAACAGGCGGCGAGGGCGAGCAGGGCGATGAGGCTGAGGGCGGTTTTCACAGTCATGGACACACCCATGGGGCATGAGCGACCGCCGCGCAAATCAGCCTTGGCCGAGCAGGTGCCGCAAGGTCGTAACCAGATCCGCTTCGCGCCCTCTTGGCCCCACGAGCTGCGCGCCTATGGGAAGCCCGTTTGCGTCCTCGCTGATGGGAAACTGGATCGCCGGGCGATCGGACAGATTGGCGAAGGCTGTGAAGTCGGCCTGGTTGGCCGGGACCGGTGCGCCGAATGCGAACGCCGTCTGCGGGGCAGTGGGCATGAGGATGTAGTCCGGCAGCTCGGCCGCACGCATCGCGTCGACATGGGCGTAGGCGGCGTCGACTTTTTCCGGCGCAAGGTCGCGGCCATATTCCAGCATGCCGCGAAAGAAATCGGAAAAGCCCGCAGGCGCCGAAGCAAGGCGGCGGGCGTGGTGTTTGAAGCCTTCGACTTCGGACAGGATAAGCCCGTGGCGGCGAGAGCGGCCGTATTCATAGGGGCCTAGGTCGGTTGCGGGCAGGCCGAGCGGATCGGCAAATGTCTTGAAGGCCCGCGCGACGTCCGGTTCGCACTCGACCGCGTCTCCCCAGTCGAGCACATGCACCTTGCCCGCTTGGCCGCCATCGAGGCCTTGGTCCAGCAACACGGCCATGACGGCGACGGTCGTGTCCAGCGTCCTGGCGTGAACGCCGACCGTGTCCAGCGTCGGCGAGAGCGGCATGACGCCTGGCAGCAGGGCGTCGTCATGGGAGGGCTTGAACCCGAAGAGGCCACAATAGGACGACGGGATGCGCACGCTGCCCATGGTGTCCGTGCCGAGCGCGGCCT
>JAHDEU010000300.1 GCA_020628635.1 Hellea sp.
CGAGGATCGTCCGCTTGGCGAGCGTGGAGTTCGTGAAATACAGATCGTCGAGCAGTCGGGCGAAGCGTTCCATGGACATGGAAGCCGAACGTGCGGGCGTGGGGCGGGGTTGCCGGAGGGACCAGCGGCCAGCAAAAAGGCGGACCCGAAGGCCCGCCCTGCGATCCTGGTTGTGCGCCGACCTAGAAGACCGTCGTCACCGTGGCCGAGCACGCCGTGGTGGAACCCGCTTCGCAGACCTTGTGGCTGTGCGAGCCCGAGCCCTTCTGGGAGCTCTGGAGGGTGTAGGCGCCGTCATTGGCGGTGGTCGTGAAGACCGAGCCGTCGAGGTAGATGTCCACGCTCGATGTCGTCGCGCCCGACCACGCATAGTCCCAGGTCTTGCGGCCGCCACGGATCTTGTAGGCGTCCACGCTGGCCGTCACGTCACCCGAGGGCGGGGGAGGTGGCGGCGGAGGCGTGCCGCCGCAATCGGCGGGGTCCACGATCACGCCCTGCTGGCCGTCGGGGCTGGACCCCAGCGACAGCGGCGCGGTCTTGGCGACCTCGAACAGGCAGCTGGCAGTCGTGCCGTTGAGCTTGGGCCCGGCCATGCCGTCCGACGTCGTATAGCCCCAGCTGTTGACGCTCATCAGCGGGCCCGTGCCGTTGCCCTCGTCCATCGGCTGGATCCACGGACCGCCGGACGAGCCGCCCGAGAGCTGGCTCGACGGGATCCACCAGTTGTCCGCGCCTTCCGTGGTCATGTCCTCGGCGGAGTACATGAAGAAGGGGTCGTCGGAGTAGGAGTAACCCAGCGCGTGCGTCCAGTCGGCAGTGAACTCGCCCGCCTGTCCGTCGTCGACGTTGGGCGCATCGAAGCTGATGTCGAAGCTGGGCACAGCCGCGTCGAGCGGGCCGCCCGCCCCGTTGCCGGAATAGGTGCCCGTGTCACCGACGACATAGTAGGCGTAGTCCACGGGGATGTTGGCGGGGAAGACCTGTGTGGTCCAGCCCGTCTCCACCACGCCAAAGTCCGGCACCCAGCAGCCCAGCGGGTCGTTGGTGCAGTCGCCGTCCGTGGAGGAGCCGGTCGTGCCGTCCTGATTGGGAATGAACAGCACGTTGCGCGCGAACGCCTTGGCCGTGTCGTTGTAGACGCAATGCGCCGCCGTGATGATGACCGAGCGGCCCGTGGTGGCGTCGTTGACGACCGTGCCGGAGCAGACGAAGCTCGACCAGCCGCCGCCGGACGGCATTTCGTAGAGCAGCCGGCCGGCCGCCGTCTGGATGTCGCCGCCCGCGCTCCAGCGCGAATTGGTCACGACACCGCCGCCACCTCCGCCGCCGCCGCCGGTGTCACCTCCGCCGGAACCCGCATCCACCGTGAAGGCGAATGGCCCGGACACACCGCGATTGCCGCCGCGCTTGACGTTGTCCGTTGCGATCACGCTCCAGCTGCCCGCGCCGTCCGAAAAGCCCGACACGGTCGTCGTCCAGACATTGTTGCCCGAATTGACGCCGTCGAATGTGTAGGTCTGGCCGCCGAAAACGATCTCGAACACGACCGAACGCACGCCGCTGGTATCCGTCACCGTGGCGGAGAAGGTCTGGCTCGCGCCGATGGTCGCGCCGTCGCCCGGCGTGACCGAGGTCACGGTCGGCGGCGTGCGGTCGCTGCCGGGCTTGGCCCGCGTCTCGCGGTCCTTGAGCTTGATCTTGGGCGTCGTGGCCGTCAGCTCGGCGGGCCTGTCGTGGCCATGCGGCTTGAGCTTGCCGTCCTTGCCGCGCTCATAGGCCAGGCCGCGGTGGTCGATGACCATGTCGCGCGGCTGGGCGGCGTCGATGCGTGCCTTGGTCCAGTGCTTGAGCACCTTCTCCGCGCGCGCATCGGCGCGTTCCTTGGCGCGGTCGGACGCATTGTCCGATTGCGCCGCCGCCTGTGTCGCCACGAGCAGCGGCAATGCCGCGCAAGCGCACAGCAGTCGTTTGATGTTTTTCATTGGTTGGTCCCTTCACACTCCCCAGCGGAAGATTCTTCGGTAGGGATAGGACGGTTCGCGTCAAGCCACCGCATGCAAAAAAACATCGGGTCATGCGTTGCGTGAAAGCGACGCTGCCAACGGCAGCACCGATCACACCGGGTGGCCGAAGCCGGAAAGGACGTCGTCATGGAAGCCCATCCCCGGTACACGATCGGCGTCGCCATTCTGCTGCTGCTCGTCGCGGCCTTCTACACGCTAGGGGTCTGGATCGGCGCGCGGGGCGGGGCGCCGAGCCGGCGCGAGGGGGTCAGGACCGGGCTGGGCGTCGCGCTGGGCTGGGTGGCCTTCTTCGCCTTTGCGCGGACGTCTTTCGGCGTCCTGATTCTGGCGGTCGGAGCGGGCTTGCTGATCCTGCCCTTGCTGGTGGCCTATACGGGCTATGGGCTGGGGCTTTTCTACGCGGCCCGTCCGTCGCGCGGGCGCGCGATGGCGGCCGCGCTGTTTCCCTTTGTCGCGATCGGGATGCTGATGGCGTTGGATGCCCTGCGCGATGCCGTGATCGACTGGCGCCAGCGCGCCGTCGTGAAGCCCGCCGCGCAGATCGTGCTGGACGGCAGGCCGATGACGCTTGCCGTGACCCCGCGCACCGTGATCGAGGGCGAGGATGGGCGGTGGTATGGCTATGGCGACCCCGCGCCCCGTGGTCTGCGGGCGCGCGCCGTGGTGATCATCCACCCATGGACCGATTGCGACACGCTGGCGAAGCTCGGCGTCGATGCCCCCTGCCCGGAGGCCGCCTTCCAGCGCATGGGCCGGGTCATGGAGCGCTGGTGCGCCTCGCCCTATGCGGCACCTGCTTCGGACGTCGCCTGCCCGCACAGCCAGCCGCATGTCACGCGCATCGCAGCGGAAGCGACCCCTTCGCCGACACTCGCCAGCGGCACGCCGGTCGAGGTGGATGGCAGCCGCGCGAGAGAGGTTGTCTGCAACCCGCTGGTTCGTGCACCCGGCCCGGCGGTGATCACGGGTGACACTGTCGGTCGTTCTTTCCTGGAGCAGGCCCGCTGCGTCGGCCTCCACGATCTGAAAGGCCCGGATGGACAGATACTGGTCGCCACCACGCTCTATGATCCGCGGGGCGACGATACGGACGGTGAGTTGCTGAGCCGTGACGC
>JAHDEU010000301.1 GCA_020628635.1 Hellea sp.
CTGCGGGACGGATAGATCGAACACCGGATCGGACGGCTTGACCAGCGCGGCACGTATTTGCCCGTCCGCGTCGGTGATGCGGATATAGGTGTCGGTCAGCGTGCGCTCGAGACCGTCGATCCGGATCAGCCCCGCGTCGAGCGCGCAAGCCACGCGGTAGCGTTCCACAATGCTGCCGTCCTCCATGGCCAGCACGGGCGCGGTGGTCTCGCAACCATCGGGATAGGTCGGCGTCAGCTTCAGGCGGCGGCCTGCATTGACGGGCTGCTTCCAGAGCGCGGTGTAGCCGTCACCATCTGCCGTCAGCTGCAGCAGCGCCGGACGGACTTCATGCGCATGGGCCGGCGCGGCGAAGAGCAGCGCGAGCAGGAACAGCAGCGCGGCTCTCACTCGGTGATCACCACGTCATATTGCTCGACCATGCGGCGCAGGGACTCCGCCTTGGCCCGGTCGCGCGCCTCGGCCTGCCAGTCGGCGAGCACGCGCGCGCGTGCCGTCTCGAAACTCAACTCCTGGCGCGGCACGATATCTGTCACGCGCAGGCGGTGGATGCCGAAGGGCGAACGGACGGGCGCGGACCACGCGCCGGGCTCCGCCTCGAAGGCTGTGCGCGCAAAGGCGCCGCCATAATCCTGTTGCAGCTTGGCGCGGGTTTGCGGGGCGATGCTCCGCGCGATGATGAAGGGATCGCCGACGGATTTCCAGTCGGAGAGATCGGCGGCGGCTGCGTCGGCCTTGGCGTCGGTGCGGCCCTCGTCAGAAAAGAATACGTGCTCCACCCCGCGGCGCTCATCGACGGCATAGCGGTCCGCGCGCAGGGCAAACCACTCGCGCAGCACCTTGTCGTCCGGTGACAGTTCCGCCGAGGCATCACCCAGCAGCCGCATCTTCTGCGCGAGGCGGCGGCGGATGATGGTGTCGTCCGCGTCGAGGCCGAGCTTGACGGCTTCGCGCGCGAGCACCTCCTCCTCGACATAGGCGAGCACGATGCCCTGCAGCTCCGCGTCACTGGGCGGACGGCCATTCTCCACGGCGAAGAGCTCCGACTGGCGCGTGATCTCGCGCGTGTCCACGACCAGCTCGCGGTCCGCGCGGATGACATGGGTGGTCCACAGCGCGTGACCGATGAAGAGCAGCGCGCCGAGAGTCAGGAAGTGGATCAGGGGATCGCGGAGGAGTTTCATGTGGCTCGCTGTAAGGTCACGTCCGGTTGCGTGCGAGAGGCAGAGAAGGCTTCAGTCGTCAGTTACCCACTGTCCCCGGGCTCGACCCGGGGTCCATTCGCATCGCGGTTCGGTCACTGGCGCGGGTTCGGGATTCCCCGGATGTCGATGCAAATAGGCCCCGGAGCAAGTCCGGGGACGATGGGCGCGGGTGACGTTCAAATACTCGACGATCCCCTACCCCGCATCATACCAGATCGGCGAGCTGTAGGCCCGGTCCTGCACCGTGGCTGGCCTGTCCGGATGACGCTCCACGCCCGCCTTGTTCGCCTGCCACGTGCTCCAGCGGCAGGTCGGGTTTTCCAGCACGCGCACGTAATAGGCGGCGTTCTTTCCGGGTTCGTGCATTGGATCTGTCCAGAGCGCGCGCAGCTCGCCGGCGCCCTTGTCCTTCGAGTATCCGCAAGTGTCGAGATCGACGCTCGCGCCGTTGTCGGGGCAGCGGCCATCAACCGGAGAGAGACCATCCGAACAGGCGACGTCCCAGATGCGTTCCTGCGCCCCGCCGTCATACCAGACCTTGACGACCTGCACGCGCTGCAACGGCGCGGCATTGGGGTCCTGGGCTGCGTGGATCAGCAGCTGCGGCGTGCCGGACCCGGACATCTCCCCGCCCATGGGCACGCCGGTCGCATAGGCCCGCTCCACCATGTCGGCGGCACCCACCATGTCGTCGGTGAACTCCGTCCCGCCGAAGACGCGCAGTCGGATGCGCGTGCCGGATGTGGCATAGGTTTCCTTGCGGCGCATGGCGTCGAAAATGCTCTCGCGCGTGTTCTCCTCCGCCCAGACGGCGGCCAGTCCTGACGCGCCCCAGCGGGAGAACCACTGCTCGGCGTTCACATTACGCTCCACACCGTCCCATGTCTTGGCACCACCCGGCGGGACGGACCCGCGGGCTTCAGGCGAGGCGTCGACAATGCCGACCTTGCCCCAATAGTCCTCTTCCGTGAAACCCGCACCGGCGACATGGGTGTCGCTCGCGCCGATCATGCCGAACTTGAACGGGTTGACGCCCAGCTCCGCCTCGATGCCAAATCCCCGCGCCAGCGCTTCGCGGACATAGCCGCCGCTGACCTCGGAGATATCCGGCACGCCAAGCAAGCTCTCATAGATTTCGAAATCGGCGAACTCGTCATTGGGCGACAGCGTCGGGTGGGTTTCCGACGTGCCTTTTATCTGCGTCATCTCGACGATGGGCTCGTTGCGGATGCGGCGCTCGGCGGCGGCGGGTGTCAGCGCGGAGCCGTCATAGGCGTCGAGCGCGAACATTCGCCCGTCCGAGACATTGGAGTTGTGTGGGACCGAAATCGCGTCGTTGCCCTGGCTGCGCTGCGCGTCCATCCATTCCCAGAGGTCTTCCGGGTTGTTGCTGTCCAGCACGGAGAAGAGCCGCTTGGGCGCGCTGTCGCGGAAGAAGACATTGCGGTGCAGATTGCCGCCGCCGAAGTTCTCGCCGCGCTGCGTGTCATTAGTCACGGCGGTGTATTCGTATGCCGCGAATGTCGTCAGCTTGCCGGGCTGGTACCATTTATCGGCCGTGGCGATGACGCGCCCCCATGTGTCGTCTATCACCTCGCGATCGTAGATTTCCTCGAACGGCACGCCGGAGCGCACGGAGCTGCCGATCTTCTGAAAGGCGGCGACGATGACTTCGGGGTCAGACCCGAACATGCCTTGGCTGATTTCCAGCTTGGACAGCGGGCTGTCGGGATCGTCCATCAGCGGGACGATGCCGAGATAGGCGCCGTGGTCGGTCGAGGCGACGAAGTCGAGCGGCGGACCGTCGAGCTGGATCCGGTAGCCGCCCGGATGGGTCAGCGGCTCGCCCAGCGCGAACTTGTAGACATCGTCCAGCGTGACCCGGACATTGAATATATAGGCGTCGAAGCTGTTTTTGGTGTGGATGTG
>JAHDEU010000302.1 GCA_020628635.1 Hellea sp.
GGGTCGAAGCTCACGACTGACGGAGATGTTCGAGCGCGGCGTGGTGCGTCAGGTCCGTGTGCAGCGGCGTGACCGAGATGTAGCCGTCATAGACCGCGCGCAGATCCGTGCCTTCCGCCGGATCGGACAGTTGTGCGCCATATGTCAGCCAGAAATAGTCGCCCCCGCGCGGGTGGTCGCGCTTCACGATGTGGCTCATCGGGAAGTCGCGGTGGCCCTGCCGCGTGATCTGCATGCCCCGCACGGCGTCCGGGGCACGGTCGGGAAAGTTGACGTTCAGAACGACCTTGTCCGGCCATCCTCGGTCCAGCAGCGTGCGCACGACTTTTGCGCCATGCGCTTCCGCTGTCTCCCACGGCAGCGACTGCGCGTCCTGAAAGCCGCGTGCCATGGAGAGCGCAATGGACGGCACGCCCATCTGCATGCCCTGCAACGCACCCGCGACCGTGCCGGAGAAGGTCACGTCTTCTGCCAGGTTCTGCCCCCGGTTTACCCCGCTAAGCACTAAGTCCGGCGGATGGTCAGCGAGCAGGTCGCGCATGGCGACGATGACCGAGTCGGTCGGCGTGCCCGTGACCGAGAAGATGCACTCTTCATGCTCCTTGAGCCTGACCGGGTTGTAAAGTGTCACGCCGCGCGACGTGGCCGACTGCTCCGTGTCCGGCGCGCAGACCCAGACATCGTCTGACAGTTCCGCCGCGATGGAGCGCAGAACCTCCAGCCCGCGCGCACGGATGCCGTCATCATTGGTCAGCAGGATGCGCATGGCTACAGGCGCTTGTCCGGCGCGAACACGCCCTGGCGCGAGAAGCCGCGTGGCGCGAGGCGTCCCGCCTGCCCGCGCACGCCCTGGTGCTGGACCCAGTCCGGCACATCCTTGCGACGGCCCGCACTGTCAACGAAGGAGAGGCTATCGCGCGCGGAAAACGCCGTGATGTCCTTCAACCCGCCATCCTTGTATCGCTGCAGCCGAACGCCCTTGCCGCGGCTCATTTCCGGCAACTCGGCCAGCGGGAAGACGAGCATCTTTCGGTTCTCGCCGATGACGGCGAGCTGGTCGCCTTCCGCCGCGATGACCCGCGCCGCCTCGACTTCGCCCTTCACGTTCAGGATGCGCTTGCCGCCCTTGGTCGAGGCCACGATGTCGGCTTCCTTGACGCGGAAGCCGTAGCCTTCCGTCGAGGCCACGATCAGCGTGCGCTCCGGATCGTGGACGAACATGCCGATCGGCACATGGTCGTTCTCAAGGTCCACCAGAAGGCGGATCGGCTCGCCATTGCCGCGCCCGCCCGGCAGCTTGTCGCCCGCCAATGTGTAGAACTTGCCGTTGGACGCGAACACGATGATCTTGTCCGTCGTCTCGGCCTGCACCGCAAAGCCGAGCCCGTCATTTTCCTTGAACTTCAGCCCGGACAGATCGTCCATCTTGCCCTTCATGGCGCGGATCCAGCCCTTCTTGGACAGCACGACGGTTATCGGCTCCTTGGTGATGAAAGCGGTCGACAGATCGATGTCGAGGTCGGGCGCGACGTCGAAGGTCGTGCGTCGCTTGCCCTCCTCCGTCTTCGGTCCATAGACCTCGCGCAGCTCTTTGATCTGATCCGAGATCGCCGCCCATTGGAGCTTGTCGGATCCAACCAGCGTCTGCAGCTCTTTCTGCTCGGCGCGCAGCGTATCGCTCTCGCCCTTGATCTCGACTTCCTGCAGCTTGTTGAGCGCGCGCAGTCGCATATTCAGGATCGCGTCGGCCTGCCGCTCGGTAAGTCCGAACGCCTCGATCAACTCCTGCTTCGGATGGTCCTCGAATCGGACGATGCGGATGACCTCGTCGATGTTGAGAAACGCGATCAGGTAGCCGTCGAGTATCTCCAGCCGCGCCGCGATCTTGTCGAGCCGCTGATTGGTCCGGCGCAGCAGCACGACGCGCCGGTGATCGAGCCAGGCCTGGATGACCTCGCGCAAGTCCATCACGCGCGGCACGCCGTCCGCGTCCAGCACGTTCATGTTCAGGCTGACCCGGCTCTCCAGCTCGCTGATCTTGAACAGGCTCTCCATCAGCACGGCCGGGTCGATGTTCTTGGAGCGCGGCTCCAGCACGATGCGCACGTCCTCCGCGCTCTCGTCGCGCACATCCGCGAGGCCGGATGACTTCTTGCTCTCGATGATGTCGGCGAGCTTCTCGATCAGGCGCGACTTCTGCACCTGATAGGGAATTTCCGTGACCACGATCTGGTAGGTGCCGCGCCCCGTGTCCTCGACGCTCCAGCGTGCACGGACGCGAAAGCTGCCGCGGCCGGTCTGGTAGGCCTTGAGCATGTTCTCCTTGGGCTCGACCATGATGCCACCGGTCGGCAGGTCCGGGCCGAGAATGTGGTTCATCAGCGTTTCGATCCGCGCGTTCGGCGTCTTGATCAGGTGCAACGCGGCGGAGCAGATCTCCGCAACATTGTGCGGCGGGATCGATGTCGCCATGCCGACCGCGATGCCCTGCGCGCCGTTTGCGAGCAGGTTCGGGAAACCGGCGGGCAGCACGACCGGCTCCTCGTCCTCCTCGTTGTAGGTCGCCTGGAAATCGACCGCGTTCTCGTCCAGCCCTTCGAGCAGGGCGACGCCGGCGGCCGTCATCTTTGCCTCGGTGTAGCGCATCGCTGCCGGGCTATCGCCGTCGATATTGCCGAAATTCCCCTGCCCTTCGACCAGCGGATAGCGCGTCGAGAACTCCTGGCTGAGCTTCACCAGCGCGTCATAGATCGAGCTGTCGCCATGCGGGTGGTACTGGCCCATCACGTCGCCCACGATGCGCGCGGATTTCTTGTAGGCGCCCTCCGGGTTCAGCTTCAGCTGCCGCATGGCGTAGAGTATGCGGCGGTGGACCGGCTTCAGCCCGTCGCGCACATCCGGCAGTGCGCGCTGCGTGATCGTCGACAGTGCATAGGCCATGTAACGGCCCGACAGCGCGCGGTCGATATGCTCCTCGACCACGGCATTGCGCGGCACGACATTCTTGCCACCGCCACCCTTTTTCGGGCCGCCTTTCTTCGTCGTCCTTGCCATGCTTTCCCCGCGCGCGAATCAGCTGCAGGTGTAGCGTATAGGCTGGATTTGTCAGGGATTTTTGGCGGTTGGAGT
>JAHDEU010000303.1:0-262 GCA_020628635.1 Hellea sp.
ACGGTCACGACGGCGACACCGTCCACCAGCGCGGTCTTGGCCGTGGGCGGCGCGACGCTGAGCCCGCCCGCATACACGTCCAGCCCCAGCCCCTGATAGAGCGTCGCCGCCTGCGGGATGCGGTTCACAATGGCCTGGCGGTTCATCACGGCCACCGCGATGGCCACCAGCGCGATGAGTGCAGTCACGATCCAGATCAGCCGAATCGTCCGGCGGCGCGCCGCCAGCTTCTCCGCGTCCTGCCTGTCGCGCAGCAGCACGT
>JAHDEU010000303.1:272-3122 GCA_020628635.1 Hellea sp.
CGGCCCAGCTCCGGGTCGGGCTCCGCATCGACGGGTCGGACGGGGGTTGCCGGACCGACTGGAGCGGGCGCGTCGATCGGGCTGGCCTCCAGGTCCTGCAGGGCGAGCGCGTCCGCCGAAACATCCGCCGCCGGGACGAACCACGTCTCCGCGCAGCGCGCGCAGCGCACGGTGCGGCCGTTTTCGCCAATGGCACCGGCTGTCGTCTTGTAGCGCGTCCCGCATTCCGGACAGGCGATCACAACGTCACTCATGTCTCGAATCCCCATGCAGCCTCGCCTCTCGCTCTTGACGAGTGCGCCGCCAATGTCCAGCCAGCAGCCAATGGAGCCCTCCCCTCATTCCGGCCCGCAAATGCCCGCGCACAGCCTCGTCATGCAGCGCATCGGCCTGCGCTATGGGCGCGGGCCCGAAGTGCTGTCGGGCGTGGATCTGGCACTCGCGCCGGGCAGTTTCACCTTTCTCACCGGCCAGTCGGGCGCGGGCAAATCGACCCTGCTCAAGCTCGCCTATCTCGCGCTGAAACCCTCGCGCGGGCTGATCGGCCTGTTCGGCCAGGATGTGGCCCTGATGAGCAATGCCGAGCTGCAGGTGCTCAGGCGCCGCATCGGCGTGGTGCTGCAGGACTTCCGCCTGATCGACCACCTCTCCGTGTTCGAAAACGTCGCCCTGCCCTTGCGGGTCGCGGGCCGGGAGCGGGCGAGCTATGTCACGGACGTGACCGAGCTGCTGCAATGGGTCGGGCTGGGCCACCGCATGAACGCCCTGCCGCCGACGCTGTCCGGCGGGGAAAAGCAGCGCTGCGCCATCGCTCGCGCCGTGATCTCCAAGCCCGACCTCTTGATCGCCGACGAGCCGACCGGCAATGTCGATCCGGTCATTGGCGAGAGGCTCTTGCGGCTGTTCGCCGAAATGAACCGCATGGGCGCGACCGTACTCATCGCGACGCATGATCTGGCCCTGATCGAGGATTTCCCCGCCCGCACGCTCCATCTGGAGAACGGCCGTATTCGGGAGCACGCCCCCGCACAGGCAAAGATGTCATGAGCGAGCGCCTTCCCGAACAGTCGCAGCCTATCCTGCCGTCGCGTCCCGAACAGGGCCGCGCGCTGATCGCCGTGCTGGCCGTGGTCGCCGCGCTTGCCGCGCTGGCACTGCTGTTCTCGCGCGGGGCCGACCGGCTGGAACGCGACTGGTCCGCACAGCTGACTGAGAGCTCCACCGTGCAGGTCATGGTGGCGAGCGAAACGCTGCGGCCTGCGCAGATGGGCGCGGTCGAAACGGCGCTCCGCGACACGCTGCCCGACGCCCGCATCCGCGTGCTGGAGATGGACGAGCTCGACGCGCTGCTGCGGCCCTGGCTCGGCGATGCGCAGCTGCCCGACGACCTGCCCGTGCCGGGGCTGATCCGCGTGGACAGCCGCGTGGCCCTGCCGGTGGAGAGCCTGCAGCGACGGCTGGAGGGCGACGGCATCCGCATCGTGGTGGACGACCATTCGCGCTTTTCCGGCCGGCTGTCGCGCACGGTCGGACGGCTGGTGCTGCTGGGGCTGGGCCTGGTGGTCGCCACGCTGGGCGCCGCGCTTGCCGTGAGCCTGTTCGCCACGCGCGCCGGCCTGTCCGCCCAGCGCGACATCATCCACGTCCTCGTGCAGGCCGGCGCGTCGGACAATTTCATCGCGAAGCTGTTCGTCGGTGCCTCCGCGCGGCGCGGGGCGGTCGGCGGCGCGCTGGGATGCGCGGTCGCGGCCGGCCTGTGGCTGCTGGTCAGCCTTGGTCCCGGACGCGGCACGGTCGGCTGGGGCGGCATATTGGACGGAGTCATCGACATCATCCTGCTGGCCGCGCTGGCACTGTGTTTCGGCGTGGTCTGCGCGGGCGCGGCGGGCTGGGCGGCAACGCGCCAGCTGGCCGACGAACGCAGGCGGCTGTGAGCCGGAGGCGCCGCAAGGCTGGCCGCGCGTCCGGCCGCAAAGGGGGACGGCGCAAGCTGCTGGCCTTCATTGCCGTGCTGGGGCTTGCCCTGCTGCTGGGCGGTTTCGTGGTTTTCGCCCGCCATGTGGACGGGCTTGCCGCGCCCTCCCCCCTGCCAAAGGCGGACGGCGTGGTGGTGTGGACCGGCAAGGGCGGCGGGCGGCTGGAAACGGCCGGAGCCCTGATGGGCCGCGGCCTGGGCGAGCGCCTGCTCGTGTCCGGCGTGAACCAGAGCCTCGACGAGCGCGCCGTGGCGGAGCTGACCGGGCTGGACGCGGAGCAGGCCAGTTGCTGCCTCGATCTCGACTATGCGGCGCTCGACACGCGCGGCAACGCGGCCGAGACCGCGCGCTGGGCCGAAGCGCTCGGCTATGACCACATCCTGCTCGTCACATCCGCTTACCACATGCCGCGCGCCCGCGTCGAAATCGGCCAGGCCCGCGGCACGCTCCGGGTCACGCCCGTCCCGGTCAGGAGCGACGCACCCGCCTGGTACACCGACGCCTCCCGTGCGCGCAGGCTGGCGGGGGAATACGGCAAATACCTGCTCAGCCTCGCACGGGGCCGGACCGAGGCCAGCGGGGAGCGCGAGCCCGTCGTTGATGCGGAGCTGCCGCAGGAATGAGGGCCCAGGAGGTGGGCTTGTCCGGACGCGGCGTCTTCCGCGTATTTCGGGGGTCGCCGACGCACGATGGGGTCGGCATGTTCACGAGCCGGACTTGCGGCTGGGTGCAAGGGTCGCGCAGCGTCCTCCCCTCTCATCGACTCATCGCCTCCTGACCATCCCATCGCCACCTTTACGTCTTGCCGCTTTCCCTTCGCACACCGTCCCCGGGCTCGACCCGGGGCCCATTCGCATCGCGGTCCGGTTGCTGG
>JAHDEU010000304.1 GCA_020628635.1 Hellea sp.
TGACGCTGGTGGACGGCGCGTGGGGCGAGCTGGCGACCGTGGCGCTGCTGGAGCGGGTCAAGGCCGCGACTGGCAAGCCGGTCACCAGGATGATCGTCACCCACCACCATGCCGACCGCACGGCGGGCGTCGATGCGGCGGAGCGTGCGGGCGTGGAAATCTTCACCCATCCGACGACGCCGGGTCTCGCAGCGCGCGCGGGCTATCCGGCGCCGAACACCTCGGTCACCGCACTGGCCGAACCGAAGTCGCGCACCCGCGTCGGCAAGGTCGAGATCGCCTATCCCGGGCCGGGCCATGCGTCCGACAACCTCGTCGCCTATCTGCCGGAGGAGAAGATTCTCTATGGCGGCTGCATGGTGCGCGGTGCGGGCGTGACGACCTTGGGCAGTGTGGAAGATGCAGACCTCGCCAAATGGGCCGAAAGCCTCGACTGGACGCGCGGCACCTACAAGGACGCGACGACCGTCGTGCCGGGTCATGGCAAGGGCTCGACGCTCGTGCTGCTCGCCACGACGCGGGCCATGATCGGCGAGGCTATCGCCGCGCAAGAACCCGACGAAGACTAGGGCCGTCATCCACGTCCTCGAGGGTTCGCAGCAGCGCGACCCCGCCCCCTGCCCGCTCGGTCACGTCAGCCAGAGTATGCGCTGAGCTCCACCGCACGCCGTCGAAAAAGCCGGGCCGCAGCGGAGCCTGCGCGCCCATCAGCCAGAAGCCGCCATCCTCTGCCGGGCCGAAGACGAAGCGGTGCGAGCGAAGTGCCTTCAGCGCGGCTGCAACGTCGCGCGCATCGACCTGCGGGCAATCTGTCCCGATCACCAGGACTGGGCCGCGCGCCTCGGTAAAAACCGCGTCAAGCCGGGGCGAGAGCGAACCCGTGGGCTGCGGCCGTTGCGCGAAACCGTCCCAGGCCGGCACGGTCCCGACCACACGCGCGGGCGTGACATAGAGCGTCGTGTCCCAGCGCGGGTCGTTCACCTTGCGCAACACGCGCGCTGTCATGGCGCGGTAGTGGCGCAAGGCGTGGACCGGCCCGATATCGCGCGCGAGCCTCGTCTTGGCCGTGCCCATGTCGCCGCGCTTGGCGAATACGTAAAGCTGGGGTCTCACTGGTAGCGCTCCGCGAGCTCATGCGGGGACACACCGCGGCGGAAGTCGCGCAGCAGGCGGTAGTTCCGCAGCCCCCGCGCCCAGTAGCCTTCCGCTTCATATTTGCCGACATCGGTTCGGATATGCCCGCGCATCGGCTGCAAGCCGGTGAGACGCTGCGCGATGTCGACATCCTCAAACAGCGGCCAGTCGGGATAGCCGCCGCACGCCAGATAGTCCGTGCGCGACACGAGCAGTCCTTGATCCCCGTAAGGCAGAGCCCAGCCGAGATTGCGGAAAGCCACGAGCTTTTCCATCAACCAGGGCTGAAAGCCGGACGCACCAAAGGAGAGCGGGAAATAGCGCGGGGCGGTGCCCTCCATTGCGCGCGCAACCTCGCTGCGCCAGCCGTCCGGCATAACCGAATCGGCATGCAGGAAGAGAAACCAGTCGCCCTCCCCACCGCGCATCACGGCCAGCTCCGCGCCGAGTTTCAGCTGCGATCCCCGCCCCGGCTTGCCCGCCGCGATGACCGCGCCCGCCGCGATGGCAACTCGCAATGTGTCATCATCCGAGCCGCTATCGCTCACGATCACGCGCTCGCCCGTGACCTGCGCCAGCAGGCGGGACAGCGGTTCGGCCGCATTGCATGTGGGGATGACGATCTGGAGCACGTGCGTCTCCGTTTGCCCGCACCAGCCGCGCGCGCAACAAAAAAGCCCGGCTGTCGCCAGCCGGGCTCTGAATTTTGCGTGAAGCGGGCGCCCTAGTTCGTGCGGGCCAGCTCGGCTTCGGTCTGGGCGGCCATTTCGGCTTCCAGCTCTTCGCGGGTCTTCTTGGCGGCTTTCGGGCCGAGATAGATGCGGCAATATTCGCCGCCCGGGACCATCTCGTTCGGGAAGGAACCGTTGCCGGAGCAGCGGATCACGCCCAGACGCATGCCGTCATAGACCTTGGTGTTGGCCGCAACGCCGCGGACCGAGATGAAGCAGATATTGCCGTCGGCCAGGTCCATGACCGTGCCGCCTTCATATTCGCAGGTCGCTGCATCGCGCACGATACCCTCGGTGGAGGGCAGCTTCATCAGCTCGGCCTGCTCCTCGGTGGACATGTCCTGCGCGGATGCGCCGGAGGCTGCAAACAGTGTGGCTGCGACGACCGCACCCATGATTTTGAATTTCGTCATTGGATCACTCCCAAATTTCACATGCCGCCCCCACAAGGCGCACTCGACGGTTGGTGGCCTTTAACAGACCCTTAATGCGGATTGAAGACCTGCTCTCACATGATTTCCCAATCAGCAAAGCAAGCTCCGTGCCACGGTTAACCTCTTCCAAGGGCCGGACCCCGAAAGGCTCGGGGCCGACCCATGACCATCAGCGCAGCGCCGCTCAGCGAGGTTGCTCGAGCATATGCGGCGTGGACGAGGCGGGCCGCGGACCGCTGGCAGGACCAGTGGTCGTGGGCGCCGTGATCCTCGACCCGGACGCCCCGACGAAAAGTCTGGACGGCCTGGATGACAGCAAGGCCTTGTCGGCGCTGCGCCGTGAACGCTTGCTGAATAGTCTGCGCGAACACGCGAAAATCGCGATCTGCGTCGTGGAGCCGGTGGAAATCGACCGGCTGAACATTCTGCAAGCGAGCCTTGCCGGCATGTCTAGCGCGGTGCGGGAGCTGGGGGCGGACTACGCCCTGATCGACGGCAACCGCCTGCCGCGCGACCTGCCCTGCGCGGGCGAAGCCGTGGTACGCGGCGATTCGCTCTCGCTCGCCATCGCGGCGGCGTCCATCGTCGCCAAGGTTACGCGCGATCGGTTGATGGTGGAAGCGGACTCGCGCTTTCCGGGCTACGGCTTCGCCCAGCACAAGGGCTATCCGACGCGCGCGCATCTGGATGCGCTGGACCGGCTGGGGCCATGTCCGATCCACCGGCGCAGCTTCGCGCCGGTGAGGGATAGGCTAGTTTAGAAAGACCGCTCGAACGGGTCGGTGTCGACCAGGAAGCCATCGACTTCCGGGTCCACGC
>JAHDEU010000305.1 GCA_020628635.1 Hellea sp.
CGTGGTCGGAGGGGGACACCTCACATCAGCCGCGCAAGAGCCGCGCCGATCTACCCCGCTTCCACCACGCCGTCATCGTCCACATCCGGCGCCTCGTCCTCGTCGCTGTCGGCGATGCGCTCCACGCCGACCAGCGTCTCGTCGTCGCGCACCCGGATCACGCGCACGCCCTTGGAGGCGCGCGACACGATGGAGATCGTGTCCACCGCCGTGCGCATGAGCTGGCCGCCATCGGTCAGCAGCATGATCTGGTCCGTATCCTCGACCACGAAGCTGCGCACGAGGCGGGCATCCGGCTTGCCCTTGCCGCGCGACACATCCTGCGCGACGACGCCCTTGCCGCCGCGGCCCTTGACGCCGTAGGCGTAGGAACTTGTCCGCTTGCCGAGGCCGTCCGTCGCGACCGTGAGCAGGAACTGGTCATTGGCGCCCATCTCGCCAATGCGTTCATCCGAGAGTGATGTCTCGTTGGGCACCAGATCGTCGTCGAAATCATCGAGATCTTCGGACGCGTCCGACTCCGCGCCGGACAGCGCGCGGCGCATGGCGTTGGCGTGTTTCATATAGGCGGAGCGTTCGTCCGGCGTGGCGTCGAAGTGGCGCAATACCGCCATGGAGATGACCTCGTCGCCCTCTCCCAGCCTTATGCCCCGCACGCCCATGGAGGCGCGGGAGTTGAAACGGCGCACATCCGTCACCCGGAAGCGGATCGCGCGGCCAGCCGCCGTCGTCAGCACGATATCATCGTCTTCGGTGCAGAGGCGCACATCGACGATGCCGTCACCCTCGTCGGGCTTCATCGCGATCTTGCCGTTGCGGTTGATCTTGGTGAAGTCCGAGAGGCTGTTGCGGCGCACGGAGCCAGATGTCGTGGCGAACATGACGTCCATATCGGCCCATTCGTCCTCGTCCTGCGGCAGGGCCATGATGGAGGTGATGCGTTCGTCCTTGTCGAGCGCCGGGATGAGCTGGTTGAAGCTGCGCCCGCGTGTGGCCGCGCCGCCTTGGGGCAGCTTCCAGACCTTGAGCGAGTAGGCCATGCCCGCCGAGCTGAACAGAACCATGGGCGTGTGGGTCGTGGCGACGAACACGGTGGTGACCACATCCTCGCCCTTGGTCTGCATGCCCGAGCGGCCCTTGCCGCCGCGGTTCTGCGCGCGGTAGGTGTCGAGCGGAGTGCGTTTGACATAGCCGCCGGAGCTGACGGTCACCACCATGTCCTCGACCGCGATCAGGTCCTCGTCGTCGAAGTCGAAGCCGCCATCCGCGATCTCGGTCCGGCGCGGCGTCGCGAATTTTTCGCGCACCTCGGTCAGCTCGTCGCGGATGATGGCGCGGACGCGGTCGCGCGAGCGCAGGATGGACAGCAGGTCGGTGATGGTCTCGGCGAGCTTTTTCGCCTCATCCACCAGCTCTTCCATGCCGAGCGCGGTCAGTCGGGAGAGCTGTAGCTTGAGGATTTCGCGCGCCTGCTCTTCGGTCAGGCGGATCGTGCCGTCGTCCTGCAAGCGCGAGCGCGGATCGGCGATGAGCTGGATCAGCGCGCCCATGTCCTTGGCGGGCCAGTTGCGCGAGGTCAGCGCGTGGCGCGCCTCGGTCGGATTGGCGCTTTCGCGGATCAGGCGGATGATTTCGTCGATATTGGCGACGGCCGTGGCGAGGCCGACGATGATATGCGCGCGGTCGCGGGCCTTGGACAGGTCGAACTTGGTCCGGCGCGCGATGACGTCCTCGCGGAAGGTGAGGAAGGCTTCGAGCATCATGCGCACGCTCATCTGCTCGGGCTTGCCGCCGTTGAGCGCGAGCATGTTTGAGCTGAAATTCTGCTGCATCGGGGTGAAGCGGTAGAGCTGGTTGAGCACCACATCGGGCACCGCGTCGCGCTTGAGCTCCACGACCACGCGCATGCCGACGCGGTCGGACTCGTCGCGCACGGCCGACACGCCCTCGACGCGCTTCTCGTTCACGAGGCTCGCGATCTTGGCGATCATGTTGGCCTTGTTGACCTGGAAGGGCAGCTCGTCGACGATGATGGCGAAGCGGTCCTTGCGGATCTCCTCGATATGGGTCCTGGCGCGGACCGTGACCGTGCCGCGGCCCGTGAGCACACCCTGTCGCGCACCGCCGCGTCCCATCATGATGCCGCCGGTCGGGAAGTCGGGTCCGGGGATGATCTCGAGCAATTCGTCGTCGCTCACCGGGCCTTCGAGCAGCGCGATGGTCGCGTCCACGACCTCGCCCAGATTGTGCGGCGGGATGTTGGTCGCCATGCCGACGGCGATGCCGCCCGCGCCGTTGACGAGGATGTTCGGGAAGCGCGCCGGGAGTACGACGGGCTCGGATTCGGACGCGTCGTAGTTCTCCTGGAAGTTGACCGTGTTCTTCTCGATATCGGCCAGCAGCTGCGCGGCCGGGTTGTCCATGCGCACTTCGGTGTAGCGCATGGCGGCGGGCGGATCGCCGTCGACCGAGCCGAAGTTCCCCTGCCCGTCAAGCAGCGGCAGGCGCATGGAGAAATCCTGCGCCATGCGGACCAGCGCGTCATAGACGGCCGTGTCGCCATGGGGGTGGTATTTGCCGATCACGTCGCCGACGACGCGCGCGGATTTCTTGTAGGGCTTGTCGCGGGTGAACCCGTTTTCGTGCATGGAATATAGGATGCGGCGGTGCACGGGTTTCAGTCCGTCGCGCACGTCCGGAATGGCGCGGCTGACGATCACGCTCATGGCGTAATCGAGGAAGCTCGACGTCATCTCCTCCTCGATATGGATCGGCTCGATGCCGTCCGGCAGCGGGGCGGGCGTGCGGGGGTCGAGGTCTGTCGGCTCGTCGGGCGTGTCGGTCATGGAGATCGCAGGTCTGGCGGAGAATCAGTCCCGCTACATATAGGCGCTGGGGCCGCAAATGCCAAACCGCGCGCCAAGAAACGCGCCGCTGGAAAGCGTGCGAAAACAACGGCTTTGCCGGGGAACTGCAAGACATGGCGGGATCGTTCCCAGTGGAGGTGGAAACCTCGCCCCGATCGCGCGTTTTACACCGAGACCGCTCACGATATCAGGAGACACCCATGAGCCACCGCATCCTTCTCGCGACCTGCACAGCCGCCCTGCTCGCCGCC
>JAHDEU010000306.1 GCA_020628635.1 Hellea sp.
GGCGTTTGTATTCCGGGTCCACGCTCGCATCCGCATGGTTCAGCGAGCGGCCCGCAAAGTCGGTCTTCACGCCGCCCGGCGCGACGGCCTTCACATGGATGCCAAAGGGACGCAGCTCATAGGCGAGCGCTTCGGTCAGGCCTTCCAGCCCCCATTTCATCGCGTGGTAGAGCGCATTGTGCGGCATGGTGATCCGTCCGCCAATAGACGTGATGTTGACGATGGTGCCGGAGCCGCGCTTTCGCATGCCGGGCAGCACGGCGCGCATGACGCGGATGGGGCCGTGCAGATTGACGGCGAGCTGCTGCTCGACCTGAGCGTCACTCGCGCCTTCCATCGGGCCGACCAGCCCGACGCCCGCATTGTTGACCAGCACGTCGATGCCGCCAAAATCGGACTCAGCCCGAGCCACCGCCGCGCTGACCGAAGCCCCGTCCGTCACGTCCAGCGAATAGGTCCGCACGCCGTCCATCGCGGCCAGTTCCGCGCCGTCGCGCTCGGGCTTGCGCATGGTCGCGGCGACGTCCCAGCCCTCACGCGAGAATCGCTCCGCCATGTCGCGGCCCATGCCGGACGACGCGCCGGTGATCAGGATCGTCTTGCTCACGGCGCTATCCCTCGTCGCCGTCCCCGCCGACGCTCTGCGCCTGGATGTAGTTCTGGATGCCCATCAGCCGGATCTGGTCCTGCTGGGTTTCCAGCCAGTCCAGATGCTCCTCCTCGCTGGCGAGGATCTTGGCGAACAGATCGCGCGTGACGTAGTCGCGCACGCTGTCGCAATGCTCGACCGCGTCGCGCAGCAGCGGGATGGCGATATGCTCGATCTTCAAGTCGCACTCGATGATCTCCTCCACCGTTTCGCCGATGAAGAGCTTTCCAAGGTCTTGCAGGTTCGGCAGGCCCTTGAGGAACAGGATGCGCTCGATGATCCAGTCGGCATGGTTCATCTCGTCGATGGATTCTTCGTATTCCTTGGCCGCCAGTTTCGTCACGCCCCAGTCCTTGAGCATGCGCGAGTGCAGGAAATACTGGTTGATCGCCGTCAGCTCGTTCTTGAGCGCCGCATTGAGGTAGTCGATGGTTTCGGGAACGTCGCGCATGTCGCCTCGCAAGGTGGGAGTGTCGCGTGCAACCTACTCCGCGGCGAGGGGGATGTCGCCCGCGATTTCGTCGCGCTTTGGCATGTTCGTCGCACAATCCGTGCTCGTCCCGACCACGCACTCCAGCCGCTCGGCGATGGACGGGATGCACTGGCCGCAATTGAAGCGCTTGCCGCAATATTTCATCACGCAAGCGGGCGAGCGCGCGCCGTGGGCGGCGGCCTCATCGACGAGGCGGGTATTGATGGATCGGCAGACACAGTGGATCACACTGCCTGCTAGATGCAATTGCGAATGATTGTCAATAACGGGAGTCAGCAAGCTGTAGTGCCGTTTGCCATTTGGGGTGCGCGCGCTAGAGCGGAAGAATGAAAGCCGTCATCTCCTCCACCGGTCTGTTCACCCCGGCCGACTCGATCTCCAATGAGGAGCTGGTCACCGCCTTCAACGCCTATGTCGACAAGTGGAATGCGGATTACGCTGCCGAGATAGAGGCGGGCACGCTCGACAGGCTGGACTATTCCAACGCGCCCTTCATCGAGAAGGCGTCGGGCATCAAGAGCCGGTTCGTGCTGAGCAAGGAGCCGATTCTCGATCCCGAGATCATGGCTCCGCGCATTCCAGCCCGTTCCAACTCCGAGCCGTCGATCCTGGCGGAGATTTCCGTCAAGGCGGCCAAGGATGCGCTGGAGCGGGCCGGGCGCGATGCGTCCGACGTCGATGCCGTTATCGTGGCCTGTTCCAACCTGCAGCGAGGCTATCCGGCCGTGGCCGTGGAAGTCCAAGACCTGCTCGGCATCACCGGTTTTGGCTTCGACATGAACGTGGCGTGCAGCAGTGCCACCTTCGGGCTCGAGGCCGCCAGAGGGCTCATCTATGGCGGGCAGGCGAAGTCCGTGCTCGTGCTCAACCCGGAAATCTGCACCGCGCATCTCAACTTCAAGGACCGCGACAGCCACTTCATCTTCGGCGACGTGGCGACGGCCATCCTCGTGGAGCGCGATGATGTCGCCCCAGCACAGCACTGGGAGATCATCGGCGCCAAGCTCATCACGCAGTTTTCCAACAACATCCGCAACAATTTCGGCTTCCTCAACCACACCGCCCCCGAAGACGACGGCATGCATGGCGAGCGCGGGCGCAAGGGCCTCACGGACAAGCTGTTCACGCAGAACGGGCGCAGCGTGTTCAAAGAAGTCGTGCCCATGGTGGCCAGGCTCATCAGCGCGGAAGCCGACCAGCTCGGCCTCGATCCGGACAGCCTCAAGCGCATGTGGCTGCACCAGGCCAACCTGAACATGAACGTGCTCATCGCCAAGAAGGTGCTGGGCAAGGACGTCTCGCTGGAACAGGCCCCCGTCGTTCTGGACGAATACGCAAACACGTCGTCGGCCGGGTCGATCATCGCCTTCCACAAGCATAGCGACGACTTCGAGAACGGCGACACCGGCCTCATCTGCAGCTTCGGCGCAGGCTATTCGGCGGGGGCGGTGTTCGTGCGCAGGGTGGCGTGACGCTTCGCGCGATGGTCAGATCAATCAGTCTGTCACTTCTGCTTATCGGGGTTTTTCTGTCAGCGCCGGGGCTTTTCTATTTCTTTCTGTTGGAGCCGGACGGAATATCGAGAGGAGCAAAGCGCCTTTTTGTGAATGCGCACAATTGGGGTGCTGTTGCGGGATTGCTGGGCGCTCTGATCTATGGGGGGGCATTGCTCAGACGCGCTGGCAGTATAGATTTCTGGTCAAAAGTCGGAGCATCTTTAGTGCTTCTGCTCGTGTCTGCGACAAACCTATTTTTCGCCGTCGTGAATGGAATCCTGCATTCCCACTGAGAGGCCAACTTGTCATCCCGGCCAAGCAAGCGCAGCGTGCGCAGAGCCGGGACCCAACGGCTGCTCTCCAAACGATGGCGTCATTCCCGCCGACGGGTCCCGGATCGGCGGGCTTCGCCCTTGTCCGGGATGACGGTTGGGGGTGGCGAGCGTTACCGCCCCACCCGGTTCCAGATCGGAAGAGC